>JARGFK010000065.1 GCA_029211065.1 Desulfobacterales bacterium | reverse complement strand
CATAGAATCACACACGCGAAAACAACGAATGCGGGGACGGCAGAATGGCTAAACAAAATTTACGAAGTCAAATTAAGAAATAGCATTATATCACAAGCTGTCGTTTTTGCCACAAGATGAAAAGGCATTAAATCCGAAGCACGTCTTGTTTCAAGGCGTTAGCCGCAAATTCGAAACCCGAAACAATACCAAATGACCAAAATTCAAAAGATATAAACAACTATGTGTTGCGGATCGTTAACATAAATTAATTTTTGTCATTAGATATTTGAATTTGTTTCGATTTTCGACATTCGGATTTCGAAATTTGTCATTGGAATTTTCGCAAAGCGTGCGCTCCGGTTTAGGGCTGGAGCCGAACCCCCTGGCACCGGATGATTACTTTGGCAGGCAGCATTTTTTGTACTTCCGGCCGCTGCCGCAGGGACAGGGGTCGTTGCGGCCGGTTTTAGGGCTTGCCGGTACAGGCTGAATTGTACCGGGAGGCAATGGCTGCGAAAGATTTTGCCTGCGCCACTGGGCGGCCAATTCTGCGATAAACGGCCGGCAGTGGTTAAAAAAACGTTTGTAGCCCGAACACAGGTAGTTCAATCCGGCTTCACCCGCCGGTGTCCCCAGGATGCGATCTTTGGGGCAGCCGCCATGACACATTTCCCGCACCGTGCATTCCCGGCAATAGAGGGGCAGCAAGTCCAGTTTGGCGCGGCCAAAGGCTTTCTGCCGCGAACTTTCTAGCAGCTCCGCCAAGGGCGTTTCCATTATATTTCCCAGGCGATGTTCCAGAACGACATAGTGATCACACGAAAAAAAATCACCGTTGTGTTCGACAACCGGGATATCTCCGCAAGTCTTGCGAAAGATGCAGAGGGCATGCTCCCGGCCGAAGGCGGTTCGGGCTGTTTCTTCAAATATCTGCACTTTGACCCGCCCGATGTCCAGCCTTTTCCACTCATCGAAGATTGTACATAGAAAATTACCCCAGGCCTCAGCCGGAACGGTGCGGGTGCTGACGCCGGCGCGGTCATCCGACCCCGGTTCCACCAGCGGCAGGAATCCGATGTAGGTTGCTTTGATCTGTTTAAAAAATCGATATACCCGGAGGGGATGTTGGACGTTGACGGCGTTTACCACGCAAAGGATGTCGCAGGAAATCCGGTGCTGCTGCAGGCGCTCATACCCCCGCAGCGCCAGGTGATGGGTGGGCTTTTGGCCCCGGGTGATACGGAACTGATCGTGCAGTTCCGCCGGACCGTCCAGGCTGAGCCCCACGGAAAAATCCTCTGTCGCCAAAAAACGGCACCAGTCCTCATTCAGGAGTGTCCCGTTGGTCTGCATGCCGTTGGTAATGCGCCGGTTGGTCGGCAGATATTTGCGCTGCAGGTCAACAATCTTACGGAAATAGTCGAGTCCCAGGAGGGTGGGCTCTCCGCCGTGCCAGGAAAAGTTGATGACCGGTCCGGGAAACGCCTCGATGTGTTGGGCAATGTAGGCTTCGAGGATGTCGTCGGGCATGCGAAAAAATTGATCCTTGGGATAAAGGTGTTCCTTCTTCAGGTAGTAACAATAGCGGCAGTCCAGGTTGCAAACAGCGCCTGTTGGTTTGGCAAAAACCTGAAATTCACGGGAGGCTTTGGGCATCGACGGCGTTCCTTATCTTTTTTGAAAAAATATATGGGAAACGGCCGTTCAGGGCAAGGGAAAAGGCCAATAGAATGGCGTTTATTTAGATGCACACAAGCCAGGGAGAAAAAATTAAAAATATCTTGACAAGGAGATGTTCTTATCTTATTTGAAGCCATAAGATGTAAAATCATTCTTCATACAGGAGTTATAACCGCTGATGCTCAACCAGACCGCCATCTATGCGTTGCGGGCCATGGGATTTCTTGCCAGACAGAAAGACAGTTCGCCCGTTCTGTCTTCCCTGATTGCCGACGAGATGAAAATTCCGAAAAATTTTCTATCTAAAATTCTAAACCGCCTGGTTCAGGGCGGACTGGTCATGGCGTTGCGGGGCCGAAACGGCGGCGTTTCCCTGGCCCGGCCGGCGTCCCAGATCAAGCTCTATGACATCGTTAATCTTTTCATGAAAATGGATGATTTTAAACGATGTTTTCTGGGGCTGAATGATTGCGACGGAAGCTGCGGTCTTCACATCCGCTGGCAGATCATTGCCGAACAATATGAAAAATTAATGAACGAAACCACCGTGGAACAGCTAATATAATATAATTTTTTTGGTTAATTAGGACATAAGGATGAACATATCTTTTTTTTAACCATTTAATCAACGAGGTGTCATATGAAGCTAAACACACTTAAGTGGGCTGCAATCATCAGTTTTGTTGTGGCCATGGCGATCCTGCTGGGTGGCGGCGTGGCCATGAAAAAAGAGCTCCCGCCTTATCCGGGAAAAGTGGTTGATTCCGACGGCACGGTTCTTTTCGAGAAAACGGATATCCTGGCCGGTCAGGATGTGTATCAGCGCTATGGTCTCATGGACCATGGCGCGGTCTGGGGTCACGGGTCCCAGCGGGGACCGGAGTTCTCTGCGGCCTCACTGCACATCATCGCCGAGGCGGCGGGGGATTATCTCGCCCAGATGGACTATGGCAAACCGTATAACGACCTCGATGATCTTCAAAAAGGAATTATCGATGTCAAAACCAGACATGAGATAAAACCGAATCGATACGATGCGGCCACTGACACCCTTACGTTAACCGCCGCCCAGGTCGAAGGCTTAAAAAGGGTTTCTCAATACTGGGAAAAAACGTTTAAAGAAGGCCAGCAACGTTACGGTCTGCTTCCCGACACCATCGGGGAGGAACAGCAGCGGCTGCAGATATCGCGCTTTTTCTTCTGGACCGCCTGGGTCGCCTCAACCCTTCGTCCGGGAACCGACTACAGCTACACCAACAACTGGCCGGCGGACAGAAGGGTGGGCAATATCGCCAGTACGGAAACTTTCTTTTATTCCATCGCCGGTGTCCTGGCGTTGCTGGTGGTCCTGGGGCTCTTTGTCTTCTGGATTCACCGCTACGGCATCTGGTACGGCGAAGCCAAGGGGGTGGCTCTGTCCGAAAAGCTCATCGACATGCCCCTGACCCCCAGCCAGCTCCATGCCGCCAAATTTTTTGTAGTGGTCATCATGCTGTTTCTGCTCCAGACGACCATGGGGGGCCTGCTGGCTCATTATACGATTCATCCGGGCACTTTCTTTCTCCCCTTTGTGGCGGAACTCATTCCTTACAGCTGGGCTAAAACCTGGCATCTGCAGCTGATGGTGTTCTGGATTGCCACCACCTGGCTGGCGTCCGCCATCTATCTGGCGCCCATCATCGGCGGCCGGGAACCGGCCAAGCAGGGCCCTCTGGTCATGCTGCTTTTCGGCGCCGTGCTGCTGGTCGCCGTGGGAAGCCTCACCGGAGAGGTCCTTGGCATCAAGGGCATGCTGGGTGATTTGTGGTTCTGGTTCGGCCACCAGGGATGGGAATTTCTGGAGCTGGGCCGAATCTGGCAGATCCTGCTGTTCGGCGGGCTGATCTTCTGGCTCGTGATCGTTTACCGGGCGGTCGGCAATCATCTAGCCAGCCACAAGGATGAATTCAGCGCTTTGATCTGGTTTTACGTGTTCAGCGCCGTCCTGGTGGTGGCCTTTTTTGGTTTCGGACTTTTCTACGGCAAGGGCTCCCATCTTACCATGGCGGACTACTGGCGCTGGTTTGTCGTCCATCTCTGGGTGGAAAGCATCTTTGAATTTTTCGGCATAGCGGTCATCGCGCTGCTGATGGTGGCCATGGGACTGGCCACTGCCAAGGCAGCCTTAAGAGTGGCCTATTTTACCGCGGCCATTACGTTTTTAAGCGGAATTGTCGGCACCGCGCATCACTATTACTGGTATGGAGGCGCCGCTTTCTGGATCGGTTGGGGGGCGATATTCTCTTCCATGGAGCCCGTGCCGCTGATAACGCTGGTGGTTCGGGGGTTGATGGAGTACAGAGATGTCCGCAAACAGGGTATAGCGTTCAGTTACAAGTGGCCCCTGTATTTTCTGGTGGCCGCATCCTTCTGGAACTTTCTCGGCGCCGGAATATTCGGGTTCCTGATCAATCTACCCATTGTCAATTTCTACGAACACGGAACCTATCTGACCATGCACCATGGCCACACCGCCATGTTCGGTACCTACGGCATGCTCTCGGTGGCGCTGCTGCTGTTCTCCTGGCGGGGGATGGTTGAAAAGACTTACTGGAAAGACGGCATACTGAAGCTATCCTTCTGGGGACTCAACGGCGGTCTGTTCCTGATGTCCATGGGGACCCTGCTGCCGGTGGGCTTGATGCAGGCCTGGACGGCATTCAAAGACGGCCTTTGGGCGGCAAGAAGTGCGGCTTTCTTCGAGAGGGATGCTGTCATGTTTCTCGGGACCTTTCGCGCCCTGCCCGACACCATCATCATTGTGTTGGGGGTTCTTCCGCTGGCCTATTTTCTCATTACAACCTATCCTCACCTGAAAGCAGCGGAAATTAAGGATGGTGAATCTGTGTGGGAGAGACTCGGACTTGATTTATAGAAAATACTTATCAAGCCCGAACAGGGTCTAATCGATACGGCAGGGCCGGAAACGGCCCTGCCGGAATCACCGGAAAGATGAGATAAAAGAAAACTGACACATTCGTAAAAAGTCCCAAATCTCGTCATGCCTGCGTAGGCAGGCATCCAGAACCATTTGAAACCACTGGATTCCCGCCTTCGCGGGAATGACGATAAAGGCGCATTTTCGACTTTTTACGAGACCATCAAAACTAACAATGGGCGATTTACCATGAAAGTATCTTTTGGCGAATACCTGGATAAAGGCATTAAAGAGGTTATCGATCAATTTCCAACGGTTGAATCGATATTGACCGAATACGGGATTGGATGCGGCCCTTGCAATGTGGGCACCTGTCTTTTGAAAGATATTGTCAGAATTCATAATCTTCCTGCAGACCGGGAAGCGGAGATGCTTAAAAAATTTTCCAAAATAATTTCAACGGAATAGGCCGTCAATCGGCCTGTCCGGCGCCTTTCTAAGAACATTCGTAACACCACCCTCTGCCGCTGAAGATGGGGGGCATACCGTTTAAATTCCGGTATGGCAAGGGCCCTTGCCGCTTCACAATTCAGTAAAAATTCACCCAAAACCGATGTTGGAATTTATCCGCACGGAATTCATAATACTTTTTAATGGGGGTAACAGAATGAAAACAGTCCAAACCCTGACGGTCCTGATCATGCAGGTCCCCTGCTGCACGGGCCTGCTGAATCTAACCCGTCAGGCGGTTGCGGCCTGCCAAAGAAAAGTTCCGCTCAAGTGTGTGGTGGTGGGGGTAGAAGGTGAGATTTTGAAGGAGGAATGGGTTTAACTGCCTGTTCAACCACCGTCAACATTACTGGAAAAAAAAGATGATTAATCAACCCACGGATTCATGCATATTGGACATATCGGACGAAGATATCTTGAAGGCCATGAAGGATATTAACGGCTATCTGGATATTACGCCCCGTGATTTTAAGGAAATATACCTTTCAGCCTATCGACATGCAATCGAGCGCTTGACCCATGCGGTTACAGCCGGAGATATCATGACCCGCGCGGTTGTTTATGTTGAAAAAGATTCTCCCTTAGAAGACGCGGCCGACAAATTGAGTCATCATCTCGTTTCCGGTGTGCCGGTTGTTGACAGCAATCAGAAAGTTGTCGGCATTATTTCCGAAAAGGATTTTTTTGCCGGAATGGGCGGCCAGACGGAAGGAACCTTCATGGGGGTTATTGCGCAGTGTTTGAAAAATAAAGGATGCATTGCCGTACCGATGCGGACACAGAAAGCGTCGGACATCATGACGTCTCCTGCCATTACGGTACGTGAGAACACGCCGGTTTTTGAAATTGCCAAAATCTTTACTGGAAAAAAAATCAACCGGATCCCGGTTGTCGGTGAAGGCAACAGGCTGACAGGCATTGTCACCCGGACCGATATCGTCCGATCATCCTGCACGCTTCCGGTCTAGCCCGGAAAGAGAAGCGATCATGGAATATTTCAAAAAGATGAGGGGAACGACAAAAAGTCCGCCGGGTGTCGGTCCTTTCGAACTGCTCGTATCATGGATCGGTGCTTTTCTGGGTATCGCGGCGGTGGCCTTGGCAAATTATAATATACTGAAAGACACCGATCTGGTCATGATCATCGGCTCTTTCGGTGCGTCGGCCGTTCTGATTTACGGTGCGGTGAGAAGTCCTCTGGCGCAACCGCGGAACCTTGTCGGCGGCCACATCATTTCCGCGATTATCGGCGTTGCGACTTACAATTTGCTGAACGGTTATATGTGGCTGGCGGCATCTGTGGCTGTGGCTACCGCAATCGTAGTGATGCATGCCACCAAAACGCTGCACCCGCCCGGGGGCGCCACCGCTCTGATCGCCGTCATCGGGGGTGAAAACATTCATGACCTGGGCTATCTGTACGCGGTGATACCGGTGGGGCTGGGCGTTCTGATCATGTTGATTATAGCGCTCCTGATCAACAATATTCCCAAGAATCGGCGATATCCGGAATGCTGGATCTGAAGAACTGAAAACGTTTATGCATTTCTTTCATTGGGCCAATCGGTTTCAAAAGAGATTTCTCCATAACCATTTGGAAGCTTCCGCAGAAATTAACGAGATGGAGAAGGAGAAGTTAAAAGCCTTTCCGGACTGGAATGCCTTTGGTTTGGCACCCGCCCGCTGTGACGACATCAGCACGTTTGTGGTTGCCCTCCGTCATGGAAGGCTGGGAATCGATGATTTAATTAAAATTTTTGGTATCGGCAGTGCGTTATTGAAGAATATGACGGATGGTCTGTTACCGTATCCGTTTGTGCCAAGCGCCTTGTGCGGCCTTTTTCGAAAAATTCAAAATAATTTTTATATTGAGTCCCGCAGAACGCAATCATTTATCCGGTCGTTTTTAGAGGAACTTGAGGACAGTTACAATTTTAAGCACCGCAAATCATTCGATACCGAAACAAACTTTACGGAACAGCTTCGTTTTGTAAGGCCGCGGGTGATCTGCATGATAAACAGTTTGCGGGGATCGCTGCGATAGAAAAATTTTCAGGTTTTTTCCCCAAGCTACGCCCCCCGATATATTTATTATGTTTTTCCGTTTGACGGAAACTGTGATATAACTTGTATCACATTGAATCAGCGGGTGGAGGAAGAGATGGGAAAAGAATTTTTGACTTTTCGGTTTGGATTTGTGGCGGTAAAAAAAGGATTTGTAACACCGGAACAGGTGGCCAGCGCCTTGGAGGCTCAGATCAAAGAGAATGTTTCTGTAAAAAAGCACCGGCGCATCGGGGAAATTATGGTCGAAATGGGCCTTATGAATACCGATGAAGTCCGCGAAGTGCTGGACGATATGTCCGTCAGTTCTTGAAACCTGTAACGCCTGCAACCGATTTTTAAACCGGATTAAAATAGAACTTGATTTCGGGTAATTTTTTGCATGCTGTCGATTGCGACTGACCTTTGCCGCCTATGGATCGGAGAGCTTTATGGCAATGCCTTGGTCAGAACACCCTCGAGCGCATCAAGGGCGCCGGAGTAAAAATGATCCGTTTCCGGGATGATTTCAAAGCGGGCTGTCGGGTTCCAGCCGGGGAGATATTGTCTGATCTTATCCGGCGGACCGATGTCGTCCCGGCTGCCGGCCACCACCAGCGCCAACTGCGGCAGGGCCGAAACTTTGCTGAAATCCATAAACGCCACCGGCGGAGATACCATCACCATGCGCTCATAGCCTGCAGCGCATGGGTCTACATGCGCATTGACCCAGGCGCCGAAAGAATAGCCGGCCAGATCGATTTTTTTAAACCCCATTTCGTAAAGATAGGACAGGGCGGCCAGGACATCCTGCCCCTCCCCCTTGCCATCGTCATAGTTTCCCCGGCTGTTACCCACCCCCCTGAAGTTAAACCGCAGCGTGCTATAGCCAATTTTCTGATATGCCCGGGTAGTGGCTTCCACCACCGGATTGTGCATTTCACCGCCGTAAAGCGGATGCGGATGCGTCACCACCACTGCGCAATTGCCGGAATCTCTGCTAAGCAAAGCTTCAAGCTTGAGTCCCTCCGATCTAAAAAAAACGGTTTGCGCCATGCTATTTTCCTGCTTTTTTTAAGACGGCAACAATTTCCTTGCCAAACATTTTTTTCTGCCAGTTTTTCATTTCCGTAATGTTTTCGAGTTCGGGCGGCGTCCGGGGATTTAGCCTGGCCAAGGCAACCATCAGCCCCTTGCTGCATATCAAGGCCGGATCCAGCGCCAGCTGCGCTGCAACGGTTTCGCGCCAGGCGTTTAAGACCTTTACTCTTTTGCGAACAGCAGGCTTAAGCATGGGAACGCGCTGGCGGGGGTAGCGCGGCAGGTTCTCTGCGGGTATGGTAAGCGCGGTTGTTACCTTTTCGATCAGATCCCGGCCGTAAATGCCGATCTGTTTAGCGCTCAATGGTTGGACCCTTTCCAAGCCTTGAACGGTTTCCGGTCGATTTTTAACGATGCTCAGCAGGGTCGGGTTTCCCAGTACCTTGAAAAGGGGCCTGTCTTTTTTGGCCGCAACCGTCCGGCGAAACAGAAGGAGCGCTTCCAAAATTCCCAGCTCCCGGGGCGAAAGCCGGCCGGCTCCTTTGAAATTCAGGTAAAGGGGCTCATGATGAGTTGAATTCGGCCGGACCTTGCTTAAAACCCTGTTTTCCTCCACGACCCAGAAGAGCCGGTCCTTTTGTATAAGCTCCTCCTCAAGGATCTTTGCCAGCGGAATCAGATACAGCACGTCCCGGGCGGCATATGCCATCATTTCCGGCGGCAGGGGGCGTCGGGACCAGTCTTTTTTCTGATATTTTTTTTCCAGTTTGACATTAAACCGCTTGGTCAGGACAGCGTCCAGCCCGGTTTCAACGGCGCCCAAAAAACGGCTGGCAAGCTGGGTATCAAAAAGATGGTTGATTTTGATATGAAAATCCCGGTAAAGTGATCGAATGTCATAGTCGGCGCCGTGAAGAACTTTGCGGATGTCGGGGTTTGCAAAAACCGGTTTCAGGGGAGACAAATCCGGGACCGCAAGGGGATCGATAAGTATAACGGTATGGCCGGCTGCCATTTGGATCAGACAAACTTTTTCCTTATAGTGGTACATGGAGTCGGCCTCCAGGTCGAAGGCGACGGTTTTTTCGGTTTCGAGAAGCTTTACCGCTTCCTGAAGTTGTAGAGCCGTATTGATGACCCGGTAGTTCAGCGCTGATATTGAATTCATTTTTTTTCTTGACCCGTAAGGTAATTTGCAATTAAATCAGATTTTTTCGGCAACAAGGATAAACACGGTTTATCTTCCATCTAAATTATTTTTTAAATTGTGAGAGACTGATGATTAACATAACACTTCCGGATGGCAACATAAAGCGTTTTGATAACCCACCCACCGGCCTGGATGTGGCCAAAAGCATTTCAGAGGGGCTGGCACGCAACTGCGTGGCCATGGAGCTGGACAGCTCCCTGGTGGATTTAAACACCCGGATCAGCGAGGACAACCGGGTGCGGCTCATTACGACCAAAGACGCGGAAGCGCTGGAGATCATGCGCCACAGCGCCGCCCATGTCATGGCCCAGGCGATTCAAAACCTTTATAAGGATGCCCGGCTGACCATCGGCCCGGTGGTTGAAAACGGCTTCTATTACGATATCGACATGGAACCGGTCTCGGAAGCGGATTTTCCCAAAATAGAGGCGGAGATCGAAAGGATTGTCAAAGAAAAACTCCCCTTTGAGCGGCAGCTGGTTTCAAAAGCCGAAGCCCTGAAATTTTATCATGCTGAAAAGTATAAACTTGAAATGATTTCAGACCTCGCGGACGGAACCATTTCATTTTATAAAAGCGGCGATTTTACGGATCTGTGCCGGGGCCCGCATGTGCCCCATACCGGCTTTGTCAAGGCCGTTAAACTGCTGAAGGTCTCAGGCGCTTACTGGCGGGCTGACCAGAAACGCGAGCAGCTGCAGCGCATTTACGGCACGGCCTTTTTCGACAAAAAAGAGCTGAAAGCGTACCTCGCCTTTATTGAAGAGGCTAAAAAAAGAAACCACCGCAAAATCGGAGAGGCCCAGGATCTGTTCAGCTTTCATGACGAAGCGCCGGGAATGCCGTTTTTTCACCCCAAGGGGATGGTTCTCTGGAATACCCTGCTGGAATACTGGCGCGAAGAGCACCGCCGGGCCGGTTATGTGGAAACCAAGACCCCGATCATGCTCAACCGCAGCCTGTGGGAACGGAGCGGCCACTGGGAAAACTACCGTGAAAACATGTACACCTCGGTGATTGATGAGACCGAATATGCCATCAAACCGATGAACTGCCCGGGGGGGATGCTGCTTTACAGCCGCAAGCCGCATTCATATAAGGAATTGCCGATTCGGGCGGCTGAAATCGGGCTGGTTCACCGGCATGAGCTGAGCGGGGTGTTGTCCGGACTTTTCAGGGTGCGGGTGTTTCATCAGGATGATGCCCATATTTTCATGATGCCGAACCAGATCGAAGCGGAGATTCTGGGGGTTCTCAGGCTGGTGGAGCGCATTTACAGCACATTCGGGCTCGGGTTCCATTTGGAGCTCTCCACTCGCCCTGAAAAATCCATCGGTTCGGACGAGCAGTGGAAAAGCGCGACGGACGGGTTGCTGTCGGCCTTGAAAGCCTATGGCAAGGCCTTCAAAACCAACGAGGGCGACGGCGCCTTTTACGGACCCAAGATCGATGTGCACATCCAGGACGCCCTGGGCCGGACCTGGCAATGCGGAACGATACAGCTGGACATGTCCCTGCCGGAACGGTTTGACCTATCGTACATCGGAGCGGACAACGAAAAACACCGGCCGGTCATGATTCACCGGGTGATCTGCGGCTCCATCGAACGGTTTTTGGGGATACTGATCGAGCATTTTGCCGGCAAGTTCCCCTTGTGGATGAGCCCGGTTCAGGTGGCGGTTCTGGCCATTAACGACGAGATGGCAGCCCATGCCCATGAAATCAGCGCAGCTCTTCAAGAGGCGGGCCTGCGGACCGAAGTCGACAGCCGCACCGAGAGTTTGAATAAAAAAATCAGAGAGGCGCAGCTCAATCAGATTCCGCTGATCCTGACCATCGGCGCCAAGGAAAAAGAATCCGGGACCCTTTCCGTCCGGACCCTGGATGGGAATGTTCAATTCGGCATCTCCCAAAACGAGTTTCTGGATGCCGTTCTGGCACACATACGGGAAAAAAAGCCGGATTTCATGATTTTCGATAAAAAGGGGTACTGACGCTGATGACAAAAAACGCGGGGATTACCAGCCACCGGATCAAGTGGTGTGATTTCCGGTGTGAACACGCTGATTTTGCCAGGACCGAGGCCCTGGATGGAAGCTGCCGGACCTTTCAGTCGCTGTGGTGCGCCAAGCTCAAAAGCCACGTGACCAAAAATTCTCCCTGCCAGGTTAAGTTCGGAAAGCGCAGGCCGACTACCGGCTGGTAATAGAAAAATTGCCGGCTGATATTTTCCGTTTTTTCTTTATTTTATGTTCGGGTTATTGATGTACGGAATGGCAGACAGGCATAAAATTTTTCTATTTTACTGGTTTCCCGTTTTGATCTATTGCGCTTTAATCTTTTTCCAGTCCTCCCGGCCGGTGCCGGAAAGCATACCGGATACCCCCTATCTGGACAAATTGCTGCACGCCGGCGCCTATGCGATTTTAGGCGTCTTGTTTTTCAGGGCTTACCGGATCACCGCGCCGGGCGGCAAGCCGTATAATATCATCACCCTCAGTATTCTTTCAGCCGGACTGTACGGTATCGGCGACGAGGTTCACCAGTATTTCGTACCTTTTCGCAGCGCCGACATCGGGGACGCATTGGCCGATATCGCCGGCAGCGCCATCGGTGCTTTTGCGGCTGCAGCAGCAGCCGGGAATCTGAAAATTCACGGATTGACAAACCCAAAGGCTTTATATAAAAAAACAGATCGAGGTTGATACGGAACGGAACGAGATTTTAGCGGGTAGCGCGAACGCGTTAGAGAAAGGGAAATGATGGACGCAAACAACACAATTCACCTGAACGGCAAAGCGTATGAATTTAGACCGGGAGAAACCATTCTGGAGGTCGCCCGGCGCAGCGGGATCGATATTCCGACCCTGTGCTACCTGAAAGCGATTACCCCCACCGGGGCCTGCCGGATCTGTGTGGTTGAAGTGGCGGGCGCCGCCGATTTAGTGGCCGCCTGCGCGACGCCGGCCGCCGCCGGCATGGTCGTTCAGACCGAATCATTCCGGGTGGTTGAAGCCCGCAAGCTGATCCTCCAGCTGTTGCTGTCTTCCGGCAACCATAACTGCGCCATCAGCGGACACCGCGGCGAAAGCTGGGAAGATTTCCAGCTTCGGGTGCAGCAGGATGACGCCGCAGCAGAATTGTGTCCGGTCTGGGGCGACTGCCGGCTGCAGGATCTGGCCTATCGCTATCAGGTCACCGGAGATCCCAGCCTGGCGACCGAGGTAAAGCACCCCATGGAAACGGTTAACCCGTTTATTGTGCGGGATTTTTCAAGATGCATTTTATGCGGCCGGTGCGTGCAGGCCTGTAACGAAGTCCAGGTGAACAACGCCATTGAATTCGGCTACAAGAGCGCCTTTACCAAGATCATTACGCCCAACGACAAGCCCTTGCGGGATTCCGATTGCGTTTTCTGCGGCGAGTGCGTCCAAGCCTGTCCGGTGGGCGCGCTGGTTGAAAAGGACGTTCGCTACCGGGTCCGCCCCTGGGAAACCGATAAGGTTAAAACAACCTGTACCTACTGCGGTGTCGGGTGCCAGATGTATTTGCACGTTAAGGACGGACAGGTGGTCCGGGTTTCCGGGGCCGAAGAGACGGCGCCCAACTACGGCAGTCTCTGCGTAAAGGGAAGATTCGGCTTCGATTTTATTCATTCACCTGAGCGCCTGACGGTCCCCCTTATCAAGGAGAACGGCGCATTCAGGGAGGCTTCCTGGGAGGAGGCCCTCGGTCTGGTGGCAAAAAAATTTACGGATATCCGTGACGCTCAGGGTCCCGACGCTGTCGGCGTTTTGACATCCGCCCGGATCACCAATGAAGAAAATTATATTGTCCAAAAGTTTACCCGGGCGGTTCTGAAAACCAACAATGTCGATCATTGCGCCCGTCTCTGACATTCCTCCACCGTGGCCGGTCTGGCCGCAGCATTCGGAAGCGGCGCCATGACAAATACCATCGCCGACATCGAAACCGCCGATGTGATTCTCATTACCGGTTCGAATACCACTGAAAACCACCCGGTCCTTTCCAGCTTTGTCAAGCGGGCGGCACGGTTCAGGGGCGCCAAGCTCATCCTGGTGGATCCCCGCCGGATTAAAATTGCCGATTTCGCCCACATCTGGCTGCGTCAGAACCTGGGAACGGACGTGGTCTGGATCAACGGCATGATGCATGTCATCGTCAAAGAAAAATTATATGACCGGCAGTTTGTCGAAACCCGCACCGAAGGGTTTGACGCACTCTGCCAGATGGTTGAAAAATTTACGCCTGAATATGTGGAGAAGATTACCGGTATCCCGGCAGATGACCTTGTCGCGGCCGCCCGGCTGTACGCCGGGGCAAAGGCCGGCAGCATCCTTTACTGCATGGGCATTACCCAGCATGTGTCCGGGACCGATAATGTCAAGTCCCTGGCCAACCTGGCCATGCTGTGCGGCAATATGGGAATTGAAGGCGGCGGGGTCAACCCCTTGCGGGGGCAGAACAACGTCCAGGGAGCCTGTGATATGGGCGGGCTGCCCAATGTGTATACCGGCTATCAGCCGGTCACCGATGAGGCCATCCGCAGCAAGATGGAATCCGCCTGGGGCGTGACCGGTCTTCCGGCCAAGCCGGGCCTGAAAGTTACCGAGATGATTCCCAAGGCTGCCGACGGCAGCCTGAAAGCGCTTTATATCGTCGGTGAAAATCCCTTGGTTTCAGACCCGGACCTGAATCATGCCAAGAAGAGTATTTCAAAGCTTGAATTTCTGGTGGTTCAGGACATTTTTCTGACGGAAACCGCCCGGCTGGCGGATGTGGTCCTGCCGTCCTGCTGTTTTGCCGAAAAGGAAGGGACCTTTTCCAACACGGAACGCCGGGTCCAAAGGGTCCGCAAGGCGGTTGAGCCCCCCGGCCAGGCCAGGGACGACTGGTGGATCACCTGCCGGATTGCCGAAAAGATGGGATATCCCATGTCCTATGACGGCGGCCGGGCGATCATGGCAGAAATTGCAGTCGTTACCCCGTCCTATGCCGGCATCACCTATGAGCGCATTGAAACCGAAGGGATTCACTGGCCCTGTCCGGTTCCGGACCATCCGGGGACGCCGGTGTTGCACCGGGAGCGGTTTACCCGGGGAAAGGGGCTGTTTCATGCCATTGATTATATCCCGCCGGCCGAGCAGGTCGATGAAGACTATCCCCTGTATCTGACGACCGGAAGGCTCCTTTACCAGTACCATACCGGCACCATGACCATGAAGACGGACGGTTTAATGGACCGGGCGCCGGAGTGTTTTGTCGAGATTTCTGCTGCCGACGCCGGCAGATATAACCTGAAAGACGGCGGCAGGGCGACGGTTGCCTCCCGGCGGGGTCGAATCGATGCCCGCCTGAAGGTGTCCGACAAGGCCGTATCCGGGACGGTGTTTATTCCGTTTCACTTTGCCGAAGCGGCCGCAAACGAATTGACCCATGCCGCCCTGGATCCGGTTTCCGGCATTCCCGAATACAAGGTGTGTGCCGTGAGGATATCTGAGCCGGGCTAAATCGTCGAAAGGGTTTCGCGCAGAGGCGCGGAGGCGCAGAGGAAGACCGAAAATGAGATAGGCATAGCGTCTCAGCGGCTGAGGAAGAAATAATTAGATTCAAATAGGATAATGATAATGAACGATTTACTTTTCAGCTCATGGGGCGGACAGGTGGTTGACAATCGCGGCAAGGCGACTCAGGCGTTTAAACCGGCCGGGCAGGCCCCGCTCCCGGAATATTTCAAAGGGGATGAAAAGATCAAAGCTCTGATCGGCTGGTATGGCATTGCCCTGCGGTCCGCCGATGTCAATGTGGTGGACCTGTGTCGGGAATACATGCTTTCCATCCATAAAGCCTCCTGTGGAAAATGTGTGCCCTGCCGGACCGGGACCGGCATCATGGCAGGGATACTCAAACGGATCTGTGACGGCGGCGGGCAGCAGCAGGATCTTGACCGCCTCCGGACGTTGGCCCGAACCGTCAGCGCCACTGCCAAGTGCAGCATCGGTCAAACCGGACCGGTTGCGATTTTACATGCGCTGGACTATTTTCCCGGGGCGTTTCGTTCGGCCGTCAGCAGCCGGACGGCCATTGCCAAGGGATCCTATCTTTCCAGCGTGACAGCGCCCTGCATGGATGCCTGCCCGATTCATCTGGACATTCCCGCTTATGTCGAATCTGTCCGGGAAGGAAAATTTAAGGCCGCCCTGGAGACTATCCGTGAGCGCCTGCCGCTGCCGGGCATTGTCGGACGCGTCTGTGTGCGCCCCTGCGAGGAACACTGCCGGCGCGCCAACCTGGATGAGCCGGTTTCCATCAAGTACCTGAAGCGGTTTGTGGCCGATGTTGAACTGTCCCGGCAGGGAAAAACCAGTTATGCGATCCGACCATCGGACAAAACCGGGAACGTGGCCATTGTGGGCGCCGGTCCGGCCGGTGTGACCTGCGCATTTCATCTGGTTCGCAGGGGGCATCAGGTTAAAATCTTTGAGCGGCTGGCGGAACCGGGGGGCATGTCGGCCGTCGGCATTCCGGACTACCGGCTTCCCCGACCCATTTTGCGCGGTGAGGTTGCGCAGGTCCAAAAGATGGGCGTTACCATTCAATACAACACCACCATCGGCAGAGACATCACCCTCTCTCAGCTTGAAACGGATTATGACGCGGTGTTTATCGGCATCGGCGCCCAGAACAGTTCCGCCATGATGGTGGAGGGCGAAGATAAAGGGTATCAGGGGTTTATCCCGGGGGTGCAATACCTGCTGGACATCAATGAAGGGCGCGACCCCTATCCCGCCGGCAAAAAAGTCGTGGTCATCGGCGGCGGCAATGTGGCCATTGACTGTGTGCGCAGTTCTTTTCGCATCGGTAAAAAAGATGTTCATCTGGTCTACCGGCGGACCCGCAATGAAATGCCCGCGGATAGTGTTGAAATACACGATGCCGAAGAAGAAAAGGTCCAGTTTCATTTTCTGACCACACCCGTTCGGGTATTGGCGGAAGCAGGCAGGGTGGTGGGACTGGAATGCATTAAAATGAAACTCGGTAAGCCGGATGCCAGCGGCCGGCGAAGGCCCGTTCCGATAACGGGATCTGAATTCGTATTTGAATGCGACACGGTGGTGCCGGCCATCGGTCAGCAGATCGACCTGTCTCTGCTTGCTGGTATCGACGGCATCAAAACAACCCGCTGGAACGCCATAGCGGTGGATGCCGTCACCAAGCAGACCAGCCGGCCCAAGATTTTTTCGGCCGGCGACTGCGAGACCGGCCCGGGCGCGCTGATCACGGCCTGTGCCGGCGGGCGCCGGGCAGCCTTCAGCATCGATGCTCTGATCAACGCAAAACCTCTTGAATACGAAGAAGCCGACTATTTTGACAAGCTCTTTAAAGCCGTTAAGGTTTATGATCGCGATGAGAAAATCGGCACGGTCGGGGGCAGCGCCCGCAAAGAGCTCCGGATGCTCCCGCCCGAACAGAGAAAGTTCACCTTTGATGAAGTCGAAGCGGGGTATTCGCCCGCCGAGGCCATTGCCGAAGCGGCGCGCTGCCTGCGCTGCTACCGGGTGGCGACGGTTGCGGTGTGACAGCTATTTGTACGAATTGCGATTATCGCCGGATAGTTGATTGAACAGTGGGAATCTGAACAGCGATTGAACCGAAAGAGATCGAAGGCCTGGTTTGTCCCCCTTTTTTAAAGGGGGATTTAGGGGGATTTAAGGTTAAAGCATTTTTTTGAAAATCCCCCCAGCCCCCTTTGCCAAAGGGGGAGACTGTTTGTTTGGTCTCTTAAATCAACAGACACGAGTGTAACCGTTTATAAACAGGAGATTAAACGTGGTAGAAGCCATTACCGTGATGGGAATTCTGGGATTGATGATCGGTGTGATGTTGGCTGTGGCGGCAAAAGTTTTTTATGTTTATGTCGATCCGTTGATTCTTGAGGTGGAAGCGGCGCTTCCGGGCGCCAACTGCGGCGGCTGCGGCAAACCCGGCTGTTCGGCCAATGCCGCGGCGATTGCGGCCGGCAAAGCGACTCCGGATTCATGCGTGGCGGCCGGACCGGACGTGGCGGAAGCGATTGCGGCGATCATGGGCGTTAAAGTCGAGCTCAAGGAGCCGGATATTGCCAAACCGGGATGCATCTATGGTGCTGCGGATGCCGATCTGAAATACATCTATAACGGCCTGAATGATTGCCGAGCGGTTGCACTGCTTAGCGGCGGGATGAAAGTCTGTTCCATCGGCTGCCTGGGATTGGGGACCTGTGCCCGGGCCTGTCCTTTTAACGCCATTACAATGGGGCCCAAAGGGCTGCCGGTGGTAAGCGAAAAACGCTGCACCGGATGCGGGACCTGCGAGCGCGTCTGCCCCAAAAACATCATTACGATGTCTTCAATTACCCGCCGCATCATGCGGGAATACACCACTGCGGAATGCACGACGCCCTGCCAGCGGGCCTGTCCGGCGGGGATTGACATTCGGGAATACATCCATCAGATTGACCTCGGGGATTTTCACAAAGCGGTTCAGGTGATCAAGGAACGCAACCCGTTTCCCACCGTGATCGGCCGGATCTGTCCCCGTCCCTGTGAGCAGGACTGCCGGCGTCAATTTGTGGATGAGCCGGTGGCCATCAATTTTTTGAAGCGCTATGCCGCGGATTACGAAAAAAAACAGGGCAAGCGGATTCTCCCCTACAAGGCGCCTGCCACAGGGCGCAGGGTTGCGGTTATCGGCGGGGGTGTTGAAGGCCTTTCCGCAGCCTTTTTTACCGCCCGGCTGGGTCATGATCCGACGGTTTTTGAAGCCGCCAAGGCGCCGGGCGGATTGCTGCGCAGCGCCATAGCCGCCTATCGACTTCCCCGGGAGATGCTCGACTGGGACATCGACGGCATCCGTGAGATCGGCGTCCGGATAGAAACCGAAAAAACGCTGGGAAAGGACTTCACCGTGGC
Source organism: Desulfobacterales bacterium (assembly GCA_029211065.1). Lineage (NCBI taxonomy): Bacteria > Pseudomonadati > Thermodesulfobacteriota > Desulfobacteria > Desulfobacterales > Desulfobacterales bacterium. The sequence goes on along the minus strand of JARGFK010000065.1, from coordinate 8,642 downwards.
CTCCCTGCTCAGGGAAGGCTATGAGGCGGTTTTCCTGGCCACCGGCGGCTGGGACAGCCGGCTCTTAAGAAACCCCGAACCTCAGCCAACGATTCCCGGCACCCATTTACTGATTGATTATATCAGAAATCGCGACAGCATCACCTGCGGCGACCATGTTGTGATTTGCGGCGGCAGCCGGCTCGCCGTAGAGGCAGCCCGCAAGTGTCAAACAGCATCATCACAAAACATCACGATCCTGTTCCGGGAAACCCGGGAAAAGGCCGGCCTGGATGATGCCGAGTTTGAAACATTGGAAAAAGAAGGGGTTAAGATCCGGTTTGCCACTGCCGTCAGTCGTCTTTCCGGCCGGGAAAACCGTCTCACCGAACTCGAGAGTGTGGATCTATTGACGCGGTCGCAGGAGACCATTCCGGTGGATACCCTTGTCCTGGCTTCCGGAAGACTGCCGGAATTCATCTTTGTCAAACCACCCGTAGAAGAAACGGAAGAAACCGCCCAAGCGGCTGATGGAGTCCTTCACTGGCAGGCCCTTGAAACCTATAAGGAACCGGCCAATAAGGCCGCGGTCGGCATTATTGCACCGAATGACGTCAAGACGGATTTTTCCGCCGCCATCAGGGCCATTGGCGCCGGCCGCAGAGCGGCCGCATCCATCCACCAGGCCATGTACGGCATACCGATCACCCTGCCGGACACAGTGGTAACGCCGCAGTCCGACATTCAAAATGTGGACCGCATCGATAGGGTCCCGGCAATCAGCCGTGAAATCATGCCCCTCAGCAGCCCGAAAGAGTTGGCCGCGGGCCGGGAGCTTGAAAAAGGATTCAGCGAAGCGTCCGCTTCCAGCGAAGCCCAGCGCTGCCTCCAGTGCGGACTGATCTGCTACCTGCATGACGGCAATCGGCGGCATGCAACGGGATGACGGGGGGTCTAAATTTTTCGATTGTTAAAAATTTGACAGGATCGCAACCAGTAGTCCGGCCAATGCTGTACAATTTATTGACAGGCGCGGCCAGCGTATCGGCAACCTCGAAGCACCCCTTTCTTGGGTCATGTGCCGCGAGATGAAAAATTACAGTATTCAGGTTATCGAATCCTCGTCGTTGAATCCTACCTTGTATTTTATGTGGTTCGTATCAAAACCGTTCAGATTCACCGAGTCATTCATGGTTCCCGGAGCTTGGACGATATCATATAATAAAACCCATGTTCTTTCCTTTTTGATAGGAAGGGCGGACTGAAAAACGCATCCCGGGGAAACCGGCGGTGGCTTGATATGTTGAAGAACGAGCAGGTAGATAATGACTTTTGAAGTTGTTTTAGTCAATTACCATTTTATTACGTACAGAAGGCAGAAACCTTGCATTTGGCCATATTGAAGATTCAGTACCCACATCAAAGCTGCATGAGCCCGTAGTAATACATCTATTTCTGATCTTATTTGTTGACCCAACATTTTTTAAGGCCGTATTTTAACTAAGTGCACATAAGTCCACACTGACAAAATTAAATTCTTATTGAAAATTATCAGAACAATTATACACAATAAAATGCTATTTTTCGGTTAGGCGTCCTACCTGCCGTAGCAGGGTGTTTCACAATCATCAATGGCCTGCTGCCCACACTTACAACCGATTTCAGGCTGGTTGTTATCTCATCATTGATTTAGATTTCAAAGAGCAAAAAACCAGTCTCTACCCCCCCGACAATCTGATTGATTTATATCCGGGGTATTCGACTGTATTCATCAGCAAAGAAAAAAATTGAAACGCGTGCATAGTACCCTTCCATGCATTTTGCCCTTATTAAGAAATTTAATTGGGTAAATCCGGTCCGGATTTGCTATTGACAACGTATCACCTTGGTGGTAGTGGTTTTCAAGTGATTTTAGACGGTTCGTAATTCCCCTTATATTATGAACGGTTTGCTATCTGAACTCAATCTTCGTATTCAATTACAACCGCCTCAAAAAAGCCACTACTTGTTAATAATAATTCTCAATTAGATTTTTAAATTTACAGCAAACACATTAAATTAAGGAAGGAGTTTATCATGAAAAGACTGTCCTGCTTTATGTTTGTTGTACTATCCGTAATGATTATCGCCGCACCGGCAATGGCCGCAAAGACAATCAAAATCGGTATTGTCGACTGCTACAGCGGGCCGCCCAGCACCTACACCAACGATGTTCGGGATGCCTTCAAACTCGAAATGGATAAAATTAATGCTGGCGGCGGTCTTATCGGCCGACAGGTCGAGATTATGACCCGGGACAGTAAATTTAAGGTCGATATCGGCCTATCCGCCGCAAAGGAACTGATTTACCGGGAGAAGGTTGATATCCTGATGGGGACCATCAACAGCGCCTTGGCCCTGGCCATTTCAGATCTGGCCCGGAAAGAAAAAGTGCCCTTTTTTGTGACCTTTTCAAAAAGCGCGAAAATAACCGAAGAAAAGGGTCATCGGTATGTCTTTTCGATTACTGAAAACACGTCAATGGCCGGGAAGGCCGCGGCCGCCGGACTCGCCAAACAACCCTACAAAAAGTACTGGATTGGGGGGGATGACTACGAGTACGGGCATGCCATTGCCGACGGCGTATGGAACAATCTGAAAAAAATGAAGCCAGGCGTCGAATTACTCGGCCAGTCCTGGTGGAAGGTCGGGGAACCCGATTTCACGCCTTATATCACAGCCATCCTGTCCGCCAAACCGGATGCCGTTATCGTGGCGACGGGCGGCCGTGATTGCGTGCCGTTTTTAAAAGCCGCCAAGGCCACCGGCTTCAACGAGCGGGTGCCTTTTTTCATGCATACCGCCACCGAACTCTCCACCCTGAAACCCCTGGGGCTTGAGGCGCCGGAGGGTGTCATCGGAACATCCAACTACTTTTTCTACCATCCGGAAACCGGTGCGAACAAGCTGTTCGTAAAAGAATTTGAAGCCGCTTACAATCGCAAACCCGCCGTGGGTGCGGTGTATGGATTTCTCGCAGCCAAATTCATCGCTGGCGGCTATAAGGTGGGCGGTGAAGTGAACACGGAAAAATTTATCAATGCCGTCGAGGGGATGTGGGTGGACAGCCCGGTCGGCAAAGTGACCATGCGCGCTTACGACCACCAGACCATGCTCCCCATGTATATGGGCGTTACCAAGAAGGTGCCCGGTTATGACTTCCTGGTCGCAACGGATATTGTGACCATCCCCGGAAAAGACGTCATGCCTTCCATCGAGGAAATTAAAAAGTCGAGAAAAAAATAGCATTTTTTACCGGAATCGAATTGAAAACTCAGGGATTGGGGTCTTCTCCAATCCCTGAATAGCTTAATTCAAGAGATCTCGAATGGATTTTGCCTCGAACATTACTCTGGCTGCGCTGTTACAGCAGGTTATCGTCGGCCTCAGCCGCACTACGATCCTTTTTATCGTGGCCTCAGGTTTGAGTCTCGTGCTTGGGGTTCTTCGCATCCCCAACGTGGCCCACGGGTCGCTGTATATGATCGGCGCTTTTTTGACCTACACCGTTGCAACCCTGTTCGGCCAAAGCACCCTGGGATTCTGGTTAGCCCTGATCGTTGCCCCCCTGGGAGTGGCCCTGATCAGTTTCGTTGTCGAGCGGGGGCTTTTCTGCCACCTCTACGAGCGAGAGCATCTGATGCTCCTGCTTTTCACATTCTCCTTTACGCTGGTGTTTGGAGATCTGGTCAAACTGTTTTGGGGCTCGGATTACCGGAGCCTGAACCCTCCGGAATTTCTGAGGGGCTCCTTTTCAATCCCTTGCCTTCTCTTACCCCGATACAATCTTTTTTTACTGATCGTCGGGCCACTGGTCGCGGCCGGATTGTGGTTTTTGACCAAAAAAACCAAAATTGGAAAAATTGCCCGGGCCGCTGCCGTGGATCGTGAAATGGTCGGCGCAATGGGAATCAACGTCAGCTGGGTCTTTGCCACCGTGTTTGTCATCGGATGTTATCTTGGCGGACTCGGAGGTGCCCTGGTCGCTCCCACACAAAACATTACCCAGGGCATGGATCACGCTATCATTATCGAAGCCTTTCTGATCGTGATCATCGGTGGTCTGGGAAACATCTGGGGCGCGCTTCTCGGCGCACTGATTTTCGGCTTGACAGACGCCGTCGGGATTCTTGTCTGGCCGCAATTCGCCATCGTTTTCCCTTACGTGGCTGTCATAACCGTGTTGCTTTTTCGCCCGAAAGGACTTCTAAAATCGACCTGGTAGGGAGATACCATTTTGTATAAAACACTATTCAGTAAAAAATCTACCATCATCTGTATCATGCTGCTGGTAATTTTACTGCTATTGCCCCAGGTCCTGTCACGATTTTATATTTATCTTTTCGCTCTTGTCTTTTCGACCGGCCTTCTGGCCACCAGCCTTAACATGGTTCTGGGGTTCGGTGGCATGTATCAGTTCCATCATGCTGTCTTTTACGGGTTTGGCGCTTATGTGTTTGCGCTGCTTGCCACGAAGTCGGGGTTGCCGTTGTGGACCGGCTATTTGCTGGCACCTGTCTGCTCGGCCCTGCTTGGATTTGGACTGGGGCTAATCACGATACGACTTTCAAAACTCTATTTCGGCATGCTACAAATCTCGCTTGGTTCACTGGTTTGGGCCATCGTCTACCGCTGGTACTCCTTTACCGGCGGTGACGACGGCATCCACGGTATCCCGGTGCCGGACTTGATCGGTTCTTCTACAAGCGCCTATTATTTTACCCTGATTGTGACCACCCTCTGTCTGGCCCTCATGTACATGATTATTAATTCGCCTTTCGGCAGAACGTTTCAGGGGATCCGCGACAATCCCGAGCGATGCCGGGCCATCGGTGTAAATGTTCAGAAACAGCAGCTAGTGGGTCAGATGATCGCCGGATTTTTTGCCGGCGTTGCCGGAACCCTTTTTGTAACCGTGGAGGGGTCCGTGTTCCCGGAGCTTATGTTCTGGACACTCTCTCTGGAAATCCTCATCATGTGCCTGCTGGGGGGATGGTTCATCTTTTTGGGCCCCATGTTCGGCACCGGCATCATGGTGTTCCTGCGGACCTTTGTGGGTATCTATACCGAATACTGGACCCTCGTTCTGGGAATCGTTCTCATGCTGCTCATCTTTTTTCTACCCGAGGGAGTTCTCGGGCTTTTTACAGAAAGATCCCGGATACGCGACCAAAAAGTCGGGGAGGAAGGATAGATGCTCCACGTTGAAGCGCTTCATAAATCCTTCGACGGTTTCAAGGCCATCAACGGCACCCTGCTGGACGTAAACCGGGGGGAGGTGGTCGCGGTGATCGGGCCGAACGGGGCGGGCAAGACAACTCTTTTCAACCTGATCACGGGCCATCTCATGCCGGATTCAGGCTTGGTCGCGTTCAAGGGGAAGAAGATCACCGGCATTCCGCCCCACCTTATCTGCCGCAAGGGGATCAGCCGCTCCTACCAAGTGGTGAATATTTTCAACCGCCTCACGGTATTTGAAAATGTGCAGGTGGCAATCCTGTCCAGGCAGAAAGAATCGTACAACCTCTTTCGGCCAGCCAAAACCATGGCAGTTGACGAAACCTGCGACATACTGGAAAGCGTGGGGCTCCTTGGCAAGGCAGAAATGATCAGCGGCGTCCTGTCGCACGGTGATCAAAAAGTCCTTGAAATCGCCATCGCCCTGGGGAACCGTCCGGAGCTGCTCATCCTGGACGAACCCACCGCCGGCATGTCTCCCGAGGAAACTGCCGTAACGCTTCAGCTCATGAAACGTCTCTCCGACGATCTCGGTCTGACGATCCTCTTTTGTGAACACGATATGAGCCTTGTCTTTTCCATTGCCGACAGGATCATGGTTATGAAACAGGGGCAGACGATCATCCAGGACACACCTGAGAAAGTGAGAAGCAATCAGCAGGTTCGTGAAGCCTATCTAGGAGGTGCTGAAGAATGCTCCTCGTAAAGAAAATCCATACCTATTACGGTCTCAGCCACATCCTTTTCGGGGTTTCCCTTGAAGTGAATAAAGGCGAGATCGTCTGTCTGCTGGGTAGAAACGGCGCCGGTAAAAGCACCACCATGAAAAGCATCATGGGGCTGACACCTCCGAAGGAAGGCCGCATCCATTTCAAGGAAGAGGACTGTACGGGCCGGAAACCGTACCTGATGGCCCGCATGGGGATCGGGTATGTCCCGGACGACCGCCGGGTTTTCGCGGACCTGACAGTGGGGGAAAACCTTGAGATCTCCGAACGCAACCTGCAAGAGGGTGGCTGGGACAGGGACAGGGTCTATGACTTCTTCTCTGCCCTGAAGGAGATTGACGGCCGCAGAGCCGGATTCCTAAGCGGTGGGGAACAACAGATGCTGACCATTGCGCGGGCCCTTATGACCAACCCGACTTTTCTTCTTCTGGATGAACCGACCGAAGGTCTGGCCCCGCTCATCGTAAACATGCTTGAAGAACAGATCGCGCGGCTGAAGGAAAGCGGTCTCACCGTGCTTCTCGCCGAGCAGAACCTGGGAGTGGCCTTGCGGTTGAGCGACCGCGGGTATGTCATCGACAATGGCAAGATCCATTATCATGGAACCAGCGAAGACCTTAGATTAAACGAAGAAGTGCGAAAAAAATACCTTTGTGTGTAAATTGCCTCAAAGGATGGGCAAGATGATTTCCCTGGATGGAATGATGTGAACTTCGGGTTTTTGAAAAATTTTTGAGAGATTATGCTTTTGCATTGCCCAATCCCGGCAAGATGGGTGTGCATGGTGTCCCCGGCGAGTACCTGGTAGACTTGATCATTCTAGTCCAGAATGCTGTTGATAATATAATCAATTCCTGAACTTCCCACAGTTTGACCATTTAACCAAAAGAAAAAAGCCCCATGGAATCAAACCATGGGGCTTTTAATTATGCAGGCAATTTAGCGGAAATCACCCGCGATATTTTTTCAAAATCAAGGTCGTGTTGGTCCCCCCGAAACCGAATGAATTGGTCATGGCATTTTCGACCGGCATTTTGGGGGCCACATTGAGAACATAATCGAGGTCGCATTCTTCACCAGGTTAACAATGGGGACGTCTATTGCCTTAAGCGGTTTTGGATTTCTTTCAGTTCGCGGCAACCCAATTGTTTCATATTATTTTTAAGATCCTCGGTCAGAATATCCACCACATGATCGCCGCCACGTTCTCCCAGCGCTGCAACTCCATACATGAAAGCACTTCCCAAAAGCACAAAATCAGCTCCCAAAGCCAGAGCCCGAGCAATATCTAAACCGGTTCTGACACCGCTATCGAATAAAATTTTGATTTTGTTACCAACAGCAGATTTCATGGCTGGTAAAACATCCAGTGCCGCGGGTGCGCCATCAAATTGACGTCCGCCGTGATTGGATACAAAAATACCATCGACTCCCACATCCACCGCTTGTTCCGCTTGGGAGGTTTCAAGCAATCCTTTTAGAACAATCGGACCATTCCATTCCTTTCTGACTGCTTCCACGTAGGGCCAATCCAGGGTGCCACCCAATTCCTTCCCTACATAACTGACCATATTCTGCATGTCCTTGGCATCCAGGTATTTTTCCAAGGTTTTAAAACGGGGTTGTCCATGCCCCAGAGTGGCCAAAGTCCAACTGGGGCGAATTGTAGAATGATAGAGAGTTCGTAGGGTAATTTTTGGAGGAACATTGACCCCAGCCCTAATCTGTCGTTCGCGCCGACTGCCAATCGGTACGTCAGCTGTGATAAGCAGGGTTGTAAAACCTGAGTCCTGAGCACGTTTTAACAAATTCTGACGAAGCGCCTCTCGGCGAGGCGGATAAAGCTGAAACCATCCCATCCCATTACTTAATGGGCCAATTAGCTCGGGTGTTTCGGTGGCTACGGTGCTGAGAGAAAATGGGATGCGGGCTTTAGCTGCTGTTCGAGCTAGAATTTTTTCGGCTCCCGGCCACATCAGCCCAGTTAATCCAACAGGTGCTATCCCGAATGGGGCTGAGTATTCAATACCGAAAAGACTGTTATTGATCTCCGGTTCAAACTCACCCTGCATAAACTGAGGCACTAAAATGACCTTAGAAAATGCTTGACGGTTCCTATCAAGACAATCTTCAATTCCGGTTCCACTATTAAGGTATTCCCAGGCAAAGTGGGGGATCCGTTTCTTTGCTTTGTTTTGAAGGTCAACAATGGCCGGATATCGTTCGAATAATTTCTGATCCACGTTTTTTATCTGTTAAGGGCTTACGCAAAAATTAATTCACATTTTCACTGGAGCAATTGAGTAGTTCCAGTTAGGCCGTTGTGTGTAATGCTTTAAGTTAACTTCTTTCATCTGGTCATCGCAAATGCGGATACCCTTTTGATATTGTTTCGTATGAAGGGCGGCACGGATTTTAAGACCGGCTGAGGTTTTGGTTGTACGTATAAATTTCAGGACTGTTTCATAGTCGGTTAATGGATGGGCCCCCCAGTTATTGCTGATAAAAGCAAACATACGGTGCTCGATCGGATTCCATTTTGATGCCCCTGGAGGATAATGGCACACCTTGACACAAAGCTTGAAGCGATCGGCCAACGAAACTTTAAGTTGGTGCTTCCAAAGACGAGTACGATAACCGTTGCTTCCCCCGCAGTCG
>JARGFK010000064.1 GCA_029211065.1 Desulfobacterales bacterium | reverse complement strand
AAAGCCATGAGCCTTTCGACGGTTTCAAAGGCGTTGAAAACGCTTGAAGAGGACCTGATCATCAAACGTGAAGATACCATTCGTCTACTGCAACCAGACAAACTTCTACAAAAATTGAGTGAAAACTATGTACCTCCAAAAATCAAAAAACGCGTTCGTCTTAAAATTTCAGAGGAAATCGGCGCCGTTAGAGAGCTTTTCGGGAAAGAAGCCCTGGCCGCTGGGCTACCATGGGTAGCCACAGGGCTGTCGTCGATTGGCAAGTATGCCGTAATGCAGCGGGGGGAGTTATTGTCCATATATTCCCCGCGCCCGGACGTGTTGATGGAACGGTTGTCAGGCAGTCAATCGGATCGTTTCCCAAACATCGAACTCTTAGAGACAGAAGATGAAACGGTTTACTTTGATTGCCGGGAGGAGGGAAACTTTTGGTGGGCCTCTCCCGTACAGGTGTTCCTGGAATCGATGACCGGCGACAAGCGTGACCAAGAAACCGCTGAACAGGTGGAATCATACATCATGAACCAAGTATAGGCAGCCCATCCATGACCACCCTACCCGAGCTTCAAACATCGTTACTGGATCTGCTCCTTGAAATAGAGGATACGGACATCAAACTCATTGTCGGCGGAGGCTTCGGCATTTATCTTAAGACCGTCTTTGTGCAACAGCAGGGTAAACGCACGCTTTTAGAGGAATGGCCGGAACCATGTTCTACGAATGATCTCGACTTGTTTCTTCGTCCGGAACTGCTGATTGAATCAACCAAATTGAGACCTCTGGCAACAGCAATTGCCAAGCTAGGTTATAAGGTCGTTCCCGGCGCTGAAAACTATCAATTTGTAAAATCCGGCCCGGAAGGCGCTGTTATGAGCAGCATCAAGATAGACATCCTTACCGGCCCCAAAATCTGTTTTCGAGATACAAAAGTCAGGGTGGACGCTCGCCGTGCACGACCAATGCCTTCCGTCGGTCTTCATGCACACCCGGTGGATGAGGCGCCTACCTTAGAAGAAGGTCTTTTGCCTGTAAAGCTAACCGGAAAGCTCCATTCCGGCAAACCCTTTCAGTCCGAGGTGTTTTTACCGCATCCCTACACGTTTTCAATGATGAAGCTCTTTGCTTTCAGGGACAGGCTTGACGATATCAACAAGGAGTACGGCCGCTACCATGCATTGGATTTATACACGATCCTGGCAACGACAACTGAAGAAGAGTGAAAATTTGTTCTTGAATTGGGAGATCAATTCGGAAACCATCCTTATGTCCTGGAGGCTGCGCGCCTGATCTCGGAACTTTTTTCAGCCCTTGATCGTTTGGGGATGGTTCGATTGAGGGAAAGTCCTTACTATCGACCCGAGCTACAGCTTGATGGATTCATGTCGGCCCTTCAGGAACTGTTTCCCATAGCCCCATAAGCCAGAGGGTGCGTTCACTTCGAAAACGCCTGGGTTGATTGGGAAGCCGCTATATTGTTATCAAAAAGGAAAATTGTCCGTGATCCCCACCCAAACCGCTGAATCCGGCCAGACGCAGATGCCGCCTTTTCGTTCTCAGCTGGGAACGCTTTTTTTTCTTGCATCGATCTTTTATCTTAATTTTGTTTCCAGAATCATCATGGCGCCGCTGATGCCGACGGTCGAAAAGGAGCTTCATTTCTCCCATGGCGAAGCCGGTTCACTTTTTTTGGTGCTTTCTTTGGGGTATTTCACCGGCCTCATCTTTTCCGGCTTCATTTCTTCACGCTTTACGCATCGCAAAACGATCCTTATCTCCATCATTGCCGTCGGCCTGACGCTGATCGCAGCCTCGCGGTACAGCAGCCTGTGGACCTTCTGGGCCGTTATCGTCTTTCTGGGCCTCTTTGCCGGTTTATACCTGGCATCGGGAATCGCCACCCTGACCGCCCAGATCGACAGCGGCCATTGGGGCAAAGCCCTCGCCATTCATGAATTGGGTCCCACCGTAAGTTTTCTGACCGCTCCGTTGATCGCAGAGGGGCTGCTGAACTGGTTTTCCTGGCGGGGGGTTTTGGTCACGCTGGGTGTCGTATACCTGTTATTGGGGGCAGCCTATGCCCGTTACGGCAAGGGCGGCGACGTTCCTGGAAAAGCGCCCAAACTGGAAACCTTCCGGGTTTTGCTGAAAAACCGCGGTTTTTGGATCATGCTGTTCATGTTCGGCCTCGGCATCGGGGGGACAATCGGCATCTACACCATGCTGCCGCTTTATCTTGTAGTTGAAAAGGACCTTGAACGAAACTGGGCCAATATGCTGATCGCCATTTCCAGAATCGGATGCCCCGGCATCGTCTTTGCGGCCGGCTGGAGTACGGACGGGTTCGGCACCCAACGGACGCTCTTCGGGGTTTTTCTGCTCACCGGACTGGCGACCATCTCTTTGGGATTAACGGAAAACCGCTGGCTTGTCTTTTTCGTGATACTGCAGCCGCTTTTGGCGTCCTGCTTCTTTCCGGCCGGCTTTGCCGCTTTGTCCCGGTCCGTCCCGGCGGCGATTCAAAACGTGGCCGTCTCATTTACCGTACCCTTTGGCTTCATCATCGGCGGCGGCCTGTTCCCCGTGCTGATCGGCATAACCGGTGACGCAGCGGCTTTTGCCGCCGGCATCATCATTGTCGGCTGCTTTATACTCTCCGGCGCCTTTCTCACCCGCTTTCTTCCCCGATTCGGATAATTCTTTCAAAAAAAGAGACGTCCCCATCAACACGCTGATTTATTCGCCTTCGCCTGAATACTCTGCCGCTTGCGGCAGGGATGAAAGGCGAGGTGAACCGCGCCGAAGCTCAACTGAGCGTAGGCGGGTTAAAGCTACGGCGCCATTCCGCTTTGATACCCCGCTGCTTGTCGAAGATCCCGGTTTATCGGGGCTGCGGGGAGCTTCATTTCGGCGGCGGAGACCAGGGAATCGGGGGTTTAGCGTTCATGTCCGTCACGACATCGACAACAGCCGGCTTGTCGGACGCCAGTGCTTCTTTCAGGGCGGATGATATCTCATCCGGTGATTCGACCCGTATCCCCAGGCAGCCGATGTCTTCCGCGATCTTCGCGAAGTTGACCGCTTCAAAACCATAGACCTCTTCACGCCTGCCCGGACTGTCGCCGTAGGCCTGGTCTACGCCGATGATGCTTTGACCCAACGCGCTGTTGTTGTTTATGACGGTAACGGTTTTTATGCCCCACCGTTTGGCGGTTTCAAGTTCGGAAAGATGATACCAGAAAGCCCCGTCGCCGGTAAAGCAAACAACCGGTTTGTCCGGCGCGGCACATTTTACACCCAGCGAAGCCGGAAACGCCCAACCAAGAGAACCGGCGGCCCGAATGTAACGTTGGTCGGGATATCTGAGCGCAATCATGGTGCTGGACCATACCGCCGAATAACCCGTGTCAGCCACCAGGACGGCATTGGCCGGCAGAATTTCCGTAATTTCTTTGCAGAGGCGCTCGGGACGTATGGGGGCATCATCTGAATTCCTTAAAGGTTCGATCATGTCCTTCCAGTCTTTTACAATCTGTCGAACCCGTGAGTTCCATTCCGTATCGCCCTTCGGTTTTTCGATAAACGGCAACAGGCGCGCTACCGTGGCCTTGGCGTCGCCATAGAGGCCAAACGTTTTTCGGTAGCTCCTGCCCAGCTCAGACGGGTTGATATCGACCTGGATGACAGGGATATGTGGACCGGGAACCGTCCAATTGTGGGTGACCTGGTCGCCGGTGCCGCTGCCGATAAAAAAGACCAGATCGGCTTCCGAGACGACCTGATTGGCGCTCAGGCAGGAATAGGAGCCCACCACGCCGACACAAAGCGGATGGTTATCCGGGATAATCCCCTTGGCATCGTTGGACGTGGCCACCGGAATGGAAAGCCGTTCGGCCAATTGGAGAATTTCAGGGCCTGCCCCCGACGAAACCGCGCCGCCGCCGGCAACAACAACCGGCCGGAGCGCCTTTTGCAGAAGACCGGCTGCTGTTTTTACCAGCGCTTCTTCAGGCTGCGGCCGAAAGACAGGATAGCGGGCATACCGGCTTTCCACCACAAGTTCGTCGCTGATCGGTGCGGCTTCAATGACTTCGCCCGAAAAACCGAGCAGGTCGAGGTGGACGGGTCTTGGAACGCCGGATGTTGCTTCACGGAATGCCTGGCACAGGATTAATGGAAGCTGCTCGATTACGTCTACATTCACATTATATTTGGTTACATAATCATACATTGGGCCATGGATAAGTTCCTGATAGGCATTGCGGTATTGGGCAGCGGGTTTTTTCCGGCCGGTTATGGCAATTACCGGTGAATGGGCAAGATAGGGGTCCTGGAGCCCGGCTGCCAGATTGGCGGCGCCCACGGATTGGGCCATGCAGATCCCTGGTTTGCCGCTTATCCTGGCATAACCGTCGGCCATATAAGCAGCCGCCTTCTCCGAATGGGTAAGGATTCTTTTTATGCCGACTTTTTCAAGCTCAACCATCGTCTTTCTTAAAATCGCCATTACCAGAAAGACATGTGTAACGCCGTAACCCTTGAATGTTTCTGCAATAAATTTTGCGCCATTTGATTCTATTCCCATTGTTAGACCTTCCCTTCAAAAAGAGTGATTCGGGCTAATAGAAATTTATTTTTCATTTTCCTAACTGGTTCCGGGTTCCCAAGCATCTGGGCCTTTTTTATTAAATCGACAATTAGATATACAAACTTTTCATTTCATTTTGTCATTACCGCCCCGCATCAAGTGCGGGATAAACTGCGGCGGGAATCCAGTATTCTAAAGAACCTTTCTGGATTCCGGCTCTCCGCTACGCGCAGCCTGCCCCCGTGAAGAGGCTGTGTCGTAATTGTTAAAATGGATTTTTTTTCTCCACGTCATGCCGGACCTGATCCTGCATCCAGATGAACATCAACTTGAAAATATTCTGGATTCCGGGTCAAGCCCGGAATGACGAAAAATCTTGGAACGCTGGCTTTTATAATTACGACACAGTCTCGAAAACGGGGGGCCGGAATGACATATTTAATTGCCTGGTTAATAATTAAAACATCCTGTCCGGCAAAAAAAGGGCGATCTGCGGAAACGCAACCAGGATGAGCAGGCAAACCAGCATGGCCAGCCAGAACGGCCAGATCCCTCTGAAAATGGTATTCAGGGAGACATCCGGCGCAACCCCTTTAACCACGAACACATTCACCCCCACCGGCGGACTGATCAGGCCCATTTCCAGTACGATCACCACCATGACCCCGAACCAGATCGGGCTGTATCCCAGCTCCAGCATCACCGGAAATACCACCGGCAGCGTCAGGACCAGCATGGCGATCCCTTCCAGAAACATCCCCAGTATGATGTAGGTGGCCAGCACAATCATGAGAATGCCTGCAGGACCAAAATCCAGGTGGGTCAGATATGTCACGAGGTTGTCGGGAATTCGGGAAAGCGCCATAAAGGGGATAAACACATGCGCCCCGATCAGAATCATGAACGTAAGGGCCGTTGTCCGCAGCGTCTGCAAAATAACGATTTTAAAACTTTCCATATGCAGCGAACGGCGGACCAGCGCAACCATCAGCGTGAGAAAAGCGCCCACCCCCGATGCTTCTACCGGCGTCATGACGCCCCCGTAAATCCCGCCGATGGTCACCAGGACGATCAGGACGATGGTACCGGCCCGCCGCAGCGTTGCCAGCTTCTCGCCCAGGCTCACCCGGGGACCGGCCGGTCCCAGCTCTGGCCGGATGCGGGTTGCGATCGATATCGTTGCTAAAAACAGAATCGTCAGCAATATACCCGGAAACACGCCGGCGATGAAGAGTTTGGCAATGGATTGTTCGGTCAGGATGGCGTAAATCACAAAGCCCGAGGACGGCGGGATCAGGATCCCCAGGGTGCCGCCGGCGGCGACGCTTCCGGCGGCCAGGCTGTCGGCGTATTTATACCGCTTCATCTCCGGCAATGCGACCCGCCCCATGGTCACGGCCGAGGCAAAGGACGACCCGCTCAGCGCGGCAAATCCCGCACACCCGATGATGGTGGCTGCGGCCAGTCCGCCCCGGCGGTGCCCGGCCCAGGCGTAGGCGGCATTATAAAGATCGGCGCTCATGCCGGACAGACCCGCCAGATTTCCCATAAATACGAACAGCGGAACAACGCTGAGTTCCAGATATGATGAAATTTCAAACGACTCGGCACTCAGCGTGGCATAGGCGGCCGGCAGTCCGTTTATCGCGGCAATTCCCACAAACCCGGTCACCAGCATCGCCATGGCAACCGGCATGCGCACAACCAGCAATGCGAAAAATGCCATCAGGCCGATAATTCCGATCATTGCAGGGGACATTGCGGGGTGGCCTTAAATTGAGGGGGGCATAATGTTGGTTGTGCGGTTGCGCCAATACAGCGGAATCTCCGCAATCAACACCGCCGCGTAAAGAAGCATGCCCACAGCTAAAATAAAATAAAAAGGTTTAAAGGGTATCTGCAGGGCCAGAGACGCTTCGCCGAATCTTCCGGCGTTTTGACCGCTGTGCCACAGACGCCATGTCAAGACCAGCAGCATGGCGGTTGCGACGAAACGGACAAGCACTTCTATCCATCGCAACAGGCGCGGCCCCATCATGGCGCTGAACACCTCTATTGAAATTTGCCCGCCCGTGCGTGCGCTGTATGCAACGGAAAGTGCCACCATGACCAGCAGGATCAGTTTAGCCACATCCCGGGCGCCGTAAATAGGCGCATTAAAAAGATAGCGCAGGATGACATCCACAACGGTCAGTCCCATCAGGCCCACCAGCATCAGGCCGCCGCCCCAAAGGGCCGTTGAACGGACGATCCGGTCCAGCCGGTCAAGGCATCGGTTCGTGCTGTCTGTCTTAAGCGCTGTCATGTTTTTTCGACAAAGGGTTTATCAAGTGTTTTACAGTTGGGCATGCTCTCATTAAAAAATCTCCCCTTGAAGGCTGTCCGATAACCTATAATTCCTCTCCCCCTTGTGGGGAGAGGTTAGGTGAGGGGGGAAATAAATTCGGTTAGTTACACCCTCACCCCGACCCTCTCCCAAGATGGGAGAGGGAGTTATCGGACAGGCTCCTTGCCCCTCTTTTCAAAAGAGGGGAATGATTCCTCCCTTTGCCAAAGGGAGGTAAGGAGGGATTTCTACATCATGTCGTTATTACTATAATTTTGTTAATATATTTCTGAAATTTTTATTTGCTGATGGCCTTAAATATTTCTCTGGCGGCGATCCCCTCTTTTTCAAGCCGGATCAATTCTTTTTCGACAACTTCCTTGGCCGCCGCTTCGAAACCGGCCCGTTGTGATTCTGTGGGGCTGATATATCCTAATTTAGAATCTGTTTTGGCTTTCTCAAGGGCTTCGACATCCAAAGCGCTCCAGATAAGGCTGGCCTTGATGCTGAATTCGCGTCCGGTGAGTTTGTCCAGAACCGCCTGGTCTTTAGCCGGCAGCTCATTCCAGCTTTTGGGGTTCATCGCCAGAAAAACAATGGAAGTCGGGCTGGGCAGATTGACGGTGACATATTGGGCCGCTTCGGCCAGGTTCCATGGTTTGTAGAGCGCGCTGGGCTGAATCAGAACGGCATCCACGATCCCGGTGTTGAGGGCATTATAGGCTTCGGTTACGGGCATGGCCACCGGTACAGCGCCGCAGGCCTGCATGAAATGTGATTCATCCGGAGAACCGATGCGGACTTTCATCCCCTTCATGTCGGCAACGGTGGCGACGGCCCGGGTTCTGGTGATAAGGATCGTCGGCGACATGACCCATATCCCCAGCAACTTGATCTCTCGGTATTCATTTTTAAGATGGGCGTCATAAACATCCCACAGCTTGCGCGTCGCTTCTTCGGCGCTGCCGGCTAACCCGGGCTGGGCGAGCATCAGCGTCCGCGGAAACAGGCTGGCGGTATAACTCAGGATGCAAAAGGTGATGTCGGCAACCCCTTCGACGGCCCGTTTATACTGCTGAACAGGACCTTTGCCCAGGGCCTCGGACGGAAAAATTTTAATTGTAAGATCTCCACCGCTGGCTTTAGCCAGATCCTCGGCCAGGGGCGTAAAAACTTTCTGGTGCAGAAGATGCACCGGCGGCATAAAGTGGGCCAGTTTCAGTTCCTTGCCGGCGGCGGACCCTGGTACAGCAATCCACAGCATCAAAACGGCAAGAAAAATCAGGGCCATGTGCACAGCGGTCATTCTCGATCTTACCATAACTTTCCACCTCGTTTGACGACATCCGTTTAGATCGTAATTTTCAGGACAAAATGAAACGTTGTTTTAACAATCACTATAACCCGGATGAAAACCGGAGCGATTATAACTCCCGCCGGATTTGTGTCAATAATAAAATCATACATTTAATTAGGGTCTTTGTCTTATGGTGCGATCCATACCAACCGATGTTCCCTGTTTCTGTGATGAGTTTTTGATAACTATGGACAGTCTGGAAAAAGATTTTAAACGGGGGCCCTGACCGCTATGGACGGGTGACTGGTGCTGATCAGTGAATGCTGATAATTATGAAATAACGGGTTCGAGATGGACCGAAAATGATTTGCCCTTTTGATTATACAGATCAAGAAAAAATTGTCGATACACTTTTCAAGGAGGGTGTTATTTCTTTTAACTAATTCTTTAACGGGCGGCTCTTTTTTTTAAGCGCAATTTGCTCCATATACTTAATCCGCTCAGCAGGAACTGCCCGTTCCTGCAACTGTTCTTTTGCTTCTACCAACCTGTGTCGTAAAAGCCTAAAGGCCTCAATAATTGTATTCCGATACATATCGACGTCATGCTCGCATAGCACTGGTATTTGGTAATGGGCGGCATAGGATGATGTTACAGCAGATGAAAGTACCGCAGCAGTGCCAGGCAGAAGTCCGCCGTTATCAACCACGTTATTGACTTCATCGCTCATAAAGGTAACGCCACCCAAATCATGCTTTACAAGCATTGCCAACTGAGCAGCAATCAAATTTTTCTCCCCAGCGGTTTTAGCTTTGGCAAAGCCGTTCCCGAAATCAACAATCCTACCGGCAACGTCTTGAGTCGCTTTGGCAAGGGATCCTATTTTTCGAGGATAGGGCTGTTTGGGTTGAAAAACCGGATACCCCAGATTTTCTGCTGCTTTAACAATACATTCCCCAACCACAGTGTTGTCATGAATTTCATTAGCACGAACAATGAGTGTTGTCTCCTTGATAAACTCCTTCCAAAAAGGAACATAAGCTTTAGCTTCAACAATGATCGTTGGCAGACAATCCATGCCGAGTTTTCGCATCAGCTTTCCTTTATTTCCGATAGGCACATTACCCTCTGTGTCCTCGTTGGGACCAATGCCGCCTTCACCGGCATTGACTGTAAGCATGGTGGATACTGACATCTCATCTATTTGCAACACCGTGCCCATGGTGCATCCGGCACTCATCGGTGTATCTTCCGTAACAATGGAAAACTGATCTGGGTAGTTTTGTAAGAATGTATTTAGCACTGCAATGGCCGTCGCTGTTATGAATGCATTTGGAACTTCCAGAACTCCCTGGCCATTTATTCGACCAAAAATAGTCGTCGCCAAAGTTTGTGGACAAAATCCATCTTTTCCAACTGCGTTTTGCATGAGAGCCACTTCAGCCGGAGTGATACCGCTGCGGGCATTTATTGTCCCCGCGCCCCCTCCTTTAAGCTTCACTGTAATGCAACCATTTTCAGAAACCACTTCAACATGAGCAATACGCAGGTCAACCGGTGCAGCCTCATTTATTATTTTGCTCACAACTGCAAAACCTGCACCGTCTTCTTGGACAAAACCTGAATGGCTATGCACATGACCTACGCCAATATGTCCCGTAAGGCCCAATAATCCTTTTTGATCTTTAGAAAGCGTTATTTTCACGGAATTGGCCTCCACTTATTGATTATAATAGACAAAGTACAATTGATGGCACATAGGCTAATATAAGTATTGCTATCGTCATGGTTAATAGAAAAGGCAGGACAGCATAACTGAGGCTTTCGATACTTATGCCGCTGATACCGCAACCTACAAAAAGGTTTACCCCTACAGGGGGTGTTAAAAATCCCAGGGAAACGGTGGCTATCATTATTATTCCGAAATGTGTCATGTCGATGCCGGCGCCGACTACCAATGGCTGCAAGAGGGGGGTAAGAATAAGGATATTGGCCAAAGCATCCATAAATGTACCCAACACCAACAGCATCAGAATAATCACAAATAGTAACAGGGCTCTATTTTCTGCCACTCCTGAAAGGGCCTTTACGAGAAGGTCCGGAACGTTATAAATAAGCAGAATTTGCCCCAGCGCTGAAGCCGTTGCAACCACCAAAAAAATGGTGGCGTTTGTCACTGTGGTGCCGCGCAAGATTAACCAAAGTTTTTGAACGGTCAGCTTTTTTAAAACCAAGCCTTCTACGATAAGAGCGTAGGTAACCGCGATGGCGCCTGCTTCTGTCGGGGTGGTAATTCCTCCATATATACCCCCAAGAACAATAATGGGTACGAAAAGAGCATACTTCGCCTCCGAAAATGCCCTCAATGTTTCTTTAAAGGTGGCCTTATCGCTTTTAGTTTTAAACCCATAGATTCTTGAAAGAAAATAGCAGGTAATCATTAACACTATTCCGATGAATATCCCCGGTACAATACCGGCAATAAATAAATCGCCCACAGAAACGTTGGCTGTGGTGCCATAGATTATAAGTGGAACGCTGGGAGGAATCATAACCCCAAGACACCCTGCGGAAACATTGGTGGCTGTTGAAAACGATTTGGAAAATCCCTCTTTTTCCATAGAAGGAATCATTACCCCGCCCACCGCAGCAACAGTTGCCGGCCCTGAGCCGCTAAGCGCACCGTAGAACATACAGGTGAGCACAGAAACATGAGCCAATCCCCCAGTGACATGACCGATTAGACAACGAGAGACTTTAAGCAAAGATTCCGCCATGCTTCCTTTTTGCATGATCTCGCCCGCCATAATAAAAAAAGGTACGGCGAGCAAGGGGAAAGCATCCAGCGAAAAAAACATTTTTTGCATCAAAAATTGAACAGGAAGATCAGCTGCTATAACTGCAATAGCTACGCTTAAACCAATTGCAACACCGATTGGGACGCTTAGAATAAGCATGATCGGAAGGGAAATAACGATAAGCAAAACAGGAAAATCCATACCAGTACTCCTTGCTTAATAAAGCACCGTTATCAAAGCCTTTGCTGCTTTGTTTTGACAAAAGCTTTACAATCTACACGGTGCAATAACACTGTTTTATAGAAAAATTTGGGAATTTGGTTGTTTAGCGAATCAGCTGTTTAATTCTTCAGAAAGTAGCTTCCAAATAACCCAAAGTGTGCGAATACCCATTAACAAAAAACCTAATGGGATACATATATAGGCGATATACATTGGGAATTGCAAGGCAGGGGCCAGTTGATTAGATTCAATCACAAAAAGAACCATTTTAATGCCCCAGACAAACATCAGACCACAGAATACGACGGTGATACTATATGCTAAGATCGTAAAAAGCTTGCCTATTTTTTTGCCAAAAATCGTGCGAACAATTGTTACTTCAAGGTGACGACGCCCTAAAGCTGCATAGCTGGCGCCGACATACACTGAATAGATAAATAGATATCTCGCCAGCTCTTCCGGCCAATCTAGAGAGTGCTGCACCACGTATCGCTGAAATACTTGTAAAATAATGATGATGGCCATCAGGGAAAGGGCAACTGAAGAGGTGGCTTCTTCAAACTTATTTAGCCAATTTACAAAAATTTTCATAATGACCCTCTCAAAAGTGGCAGGCAGATGTTTGCTCTGCCTGCCGCCCTTGATCTTTTCAAATAGTTCTACAATTATTATTTTAATTTTGCCTTGATGGATGCCTTCATTTCTTCAATAAGTTCAGGCGGCACAGCTGTGGCAAAAGAGGGAGCCACGCCAGCGGTAGCTTTGATCCATCGCTCACGTTCTGCTGGTGAAAGCTCAATGATCTCGCCTCCGGAAGCTTTTATCTTCTCGATAATAATTGCCTCATTGCTGCGAATTTTTTCACGCTCGAATTTCTGCATACTTGCAAAGGACTCACTGACCCAAGCCTGTTCCTGCGGGGTCAGTTTTTGCCAAAACATCTTTGATATCATCACCAGGTGCGGGCTATAAAAACTCCGGGTTAAAGTAACATACTTTGTTATTTCAGGAAATTTGTTGAACCATGCCAAATTTAAATCTATATCTATTCCGTCAACTGTTTTTTGCTGAAGGGCGGTGTAGACCTCCCCCCAGGCAACCGGGGTGGGATTCATCCCAAGGGATTTAAGGATTGCGATGTGTGCCTTGGAATGGGTTGCGCGGATTTTCAAACCTTTAGCGTCTTCAAGGGTCCGAATCGGACGGTTGGCAAATATTTGCCGAAAACCAATTTCGATGTACCCCAGGCCCAGAATACCATTTTTTTCAAGCGAGCTAGCCAATCTCTTTCCAATCGGACCGTCTGTAATAACATCTGAAGCCTCATAACTAGGAATAACAAACGGCATATCCAGGAACATCAGCTGAGGATTGAATACAGATAAATTGTTTGGGGCATCCGACCCCATCTGCAACACGCCCATTTGGAGGCCTTGTACGACCGCATCAAAGTTGCCATATTTTGAGCTGTCATATATATCTACACGAAAAATGCCACCGGAGCGCTTTTCAAGTTCAGTTTTAAAAAGTTCATAGCCCTCTCCCATGGGATGTTGCGGAACATTGGGATGGGCGAGTTTAAGAACTATTTCCTTTGCCTGGGCTGAAATAAATCCGCCCGTTATTAAAATTGATGTAACTGCCAAAATAACTACGAAAATTTTGAAACACTTTCTCATCTTTTTTCTCCTTTTTGCAATGCGTAGGTTTATAAAAAGAGGTGCCTTCCTCCTAGTGGAATCCGGTTGATTCCAATCAAACAGCTATGTATTTTTCCGCCAAAAATATTGAAAGACAACAGACATATAAAAATGGTTAAAAATCAAATCGCTAAAAGGTAGCATCGATAAAGATTCCCTGATTCTTGGATCATCTATTCTTGGTCTGGGCATGTGCTCAACCCGTTTCTCTGGCAGCATGGACAATGGCCTCCGCTAGAACCTGGGCGGAATCGTAACATGGGACCGGGACATCAATTTCGCCGGTGATTATGGACAACTCGGTGCAGGCCACCAACAGAACTTCGGCACCCTTATTCACCAGGTCGGCGGAGGCAGACTGCAGGGCGTCACCCTCTTCCTTCCCGTATCGACCGGTCTTAATCTTGCGAATGGTGCTCATGATCCCTTCCTGAAGACCATTGGCGGGCATGATCAGCGCGACCCCCTTGTCGGCAAATCGTTTTTCGTAGAGTTGCAGGTCGATAACAGCGGTAGAGGCGAGCAAGCCCACGGTTTTCAAACCAGGATGGCCGGCGATGATCGCCGCAACGCTCAACCCGATCATATCGAGCACCGGAATGCGAACGGCATCTTGAATGCCTGGATGGTAGTAGTGCGCCGTATTACAGGGCATGGCCAGAACATCGACACCCCAATCGGCCATCTTACGGGCCATTTCCTGTAGGCAAGTCAGAGGGCTTTCGCCGGTTTTTTCAATCAGCGCTTTGATCCTTGAGGGCACTTTGGGATTATTGTCCACCACCAGACGAATATGATCCATATCGTCCAACGCCGGCGTTGCCCTGATGACCCGGGTCATCAGATCGATGGTGGCTTCCGGCCCCATACCGCCGATGATGCCGATAATTTTTTCTCTCATAACCGCTCTTCTTCCCGATCAACCCGTCGCCGACGGCACCCCCCGCGGCCGAGCGTTGTCGGGGTGCCGAATAGGACGATCAGTCCGCGACTTCTTCCAGTCCGAGTAGAGGTTGAATATAAGCATACAGTCCCGGCGAACCGCCCGTATGCACAAAAAGGATATTTTCGCCTTTTTTGAAATAGCCGCTTCGGCTCAAATCGATCAGGCCGGCCATGGCTTTTCCCGTGTAAACCGGGTCCAGCAGGATGCCTTCGATTTGGGCCATCAGGTTCACCGCTTCGACCATCTTCTTGTTGGGAACCGAGTACTTGGGGCGCCAGTAGTCGCCGAATGTCACCACCGCCTCCCGGGGGATCTCCTGCTTGACCCCCACCCGCTCAGCCGTTTTCAAGGCCAGGTCATAGACCAGCGGGTCCTGGTCCTTGGGATCACGGCTCACACCGATGCCCACGACAGGGATGTTCATGTTGCAGCCGCAAACACCAACGAGCAGTCCGGCATGGGTGCCGGCACTGCCCGAAGCTGTAACAATTCGGTCAATACGGATATTTTTTTCAAAAAGCTGGGCCTGGATTTCCTGGGCGCAGGCCACATACCCCGTTGCACCAATGGGATTGGAGCCGCCGCCGGGAATGATGTATCCCTTGCGGCCTTCGGCGGCCAGCGCCTCGGCAACCCGGCCCATGGCCTCCAACATGTTGGAGCCTGCGGGAACCACCTTGATTTTTTCCACCCCCAGAAGGTTGAACAAAAAGTTGTTACCGGATGCTTTAGGGTTGTAACTACCCGGAACCCGTTCTTCAAGTACCAGCCGGCATTTCAAGCCCTCCTTTACGGCTGCCGCAAGGGTCAGCCGGCAGTGGTTGGACTGCACGGCGCCGCAGGTGATCAGGGTGTCCGCACCCTGGGCCAGTGCGTCCGCAACAAGGAATTCAAGCTTGCGGGTCTTGTTTCCGCCGGATGTCAGGCCCAGCAGATCATCCCTTTTGATATAAATATTGGGTCCGCCCACGGCGGCACTGAACCGGGGCAAGTACTCCATGGGCGTTTGTCCTTCGGTGTAGCGACGACGCGGGAATTGAGCTAAATTCATGAAAACCTCCTGTAAATCTATATGTTGATGATGGCTTCGATCTCGATAGCTGCGTTTTTAGGCAAGGCGGCCACCTGAAAAGCCGACCTGGCCGGCAGGTTATCAGAGAAATATTGGGTATATACCTGGTTGACACAGGCAAAATCTTCCATGTTTGTTAAAAAGACGGTGACCTTGACGGCCCGCTCAAGACTGCTGCCGGCCGCCTCGGCGATTGCTTTTAAATTTTTCAGGCACTGGTGTGTATATTCTTCGATGCCGCCTTGGACGAATTCTCCAGTTTTTGGGTCCAGCGGCAGCTGGCCGGATATAAAAAGCAGGTTGCCGGCGACGACTCCCTGGGAATAGGGTCCGATGGCGGCAGGGGCTTTTGGGGTTGAGATAGAACGCAGCGAATCGTTGACTGACATATGTTTATTCTCCTTTGTTTTTTTACCCGCAGATCAGAACCGGTTGAGGCCCTGCTCCGCGTGGATTTTTTTCAGGTAGTTGTATATCGTATATTTGGAGACCCCCATGAGCAGGGCCGCCTGGTCGGTGCCACCTTTGATATGGAAAACCCCGAGGGTTTCCAGTTCCTTGACCAGTTCTATCTTTTCTTCCATGGACATGGAGGCGGGCTCCTTGCCTATTTTGGCAACGGCTTGGCTGAATAAGGCTTCGAACGTTTCGGTGATGGTCATGGCGAATGTTTCAGCCTTTTCGTGACCATTGAAGGCGCCGGCAGCACTGGTTAATATTTCCAAGGCGTGGGCGGCGTTGAGAAAATCGGTCATGTCGAAGTTGATGCACAAGGCAAAGGCGACGTCCCCATTGCTGTTGCGGATGAAGGTGGTCGTGGATTTCAAGGCACGACCGTCGCTGGTGGTGGTTTTATAGTTGTGGCGGTCGCGAATATCGCGTCCTTCCTGGTGTAAAGCTTTGACCACCAGGTCGGTTACCGGTCCCCCGGATTTGCGCCGGGTGACATCACCGGCGATGTGTTTAATGGATTTCTGGGGGTGAGACAGATCGTGCACGACCACCTCGAAGGCACGCGGAAAGGTTGAAACGAGAGCGTCGGCAATTTGCTTCAGGGTGCGAAACAGCAGGTCGTTTTGTTGGGTTATGGGCGGTTCTGCTCGGTTCTCCTGTTGAGGACCTGGTTGGTCAACGCGGACATCATGTTCGGCTGTTTTTTTGGATCGGGTCATTTTTTCTCCATTTTGACGGCAAAATATCATAAATTTTGTTTATGTCAACAAAATTTTGTTGAAGTCTTCCTTATTTTTTGTAATATAACACCCATATTGATGAGTCTGACGATGCAATAGTAAGGACAGCGCTGACAGAGAATATCTCGCCGAAAAAAATGCCGGCACCAGAGGAAAAGCTCGCTTGATGTTTTAGCGACAGACAAAGAGGGTTTTAGAACAATATTTTGTTCAAAAAATCCCTGGCCCGTTCGGTCTTGGGATTTTCGAAAAACGTCTTATCCGTCCCCCGTTCGATGATCCTGCCCTCGTCCATAAAAATGATCTCATCTGCCACCTCCCGGGCAAACCCCATCTCATGGGTGACCACCGTCATGGTCATTCCGGATTTGGCCAGAGCGATCATCACCTCCAGAACCTCCTTGATCATCTCCGGATCCAGCGCGGAGGTGGGCTCGTCGAAAAGCATGATCTCAGGATCCATGGCCAGCGCCCGGGCTATGGCAACCCGCTGCTGCTGCCCACCGGAGAGATTTCCCGGATATTTATCCGCCTGTTCCGGAATCCCCACCCTCTCCAGGAGTTCCATCGCACGTTTGACCGCATCCTTAGCCGGCATCTTCTTGACTTTGATAGGAGCAATCGTAATGTTGTCTATGATCTTCAAGTGCGGGTAAAGCTCGAAACGCTGGAAGACCATGCCCATCTTCTGGCGGAGCTTGATCAGATCGGTTGCCGGGTCCTTGAGAGAAACCCCGTCGACGATTATGTCGCCTTCCTGAAATTTCTCCAGCCCGTTCAAGCATTTGAGGACAGTGCTCTTTCCTGAACCGGAAGGCCCGCAGATAACCACCACCTGGCCCCTCTCAATGGTCTCGTTGATCTTGTCGAGTACCTGAAAGTCCCCAAACCATTTGCTCACATTCTTCATCTCGATCATACGGCATGCCCTCTCTTGGCTTCCAGTTTCTTGCTCATCTTGCTCATCGCGAAACAGATCACGAAATAAACCGCTCCCACAAACGCATACAATTCCAGGCTCCGCATCTCGCGGGCATCCACGATCGAGGCTGAACGCAGAAACTCCTTGAGCCCGATCACGTAGGCCAGAGAAGTGTCCTGGAACGTCACCACCGCCTGGGTCAGCAGAGACGGCACCATATTACGCAAGGCCTGGGGTATGATTATATACCTCATAGTGTCCCGGTAGTTGAACCCGGTCGAATAGGCGGCCTGCAACTGGCCGGCGGAAATGGACTGAATCCCGGCCCGCACGATTTCAGCAAAGTAGGCGGCCTCGAACACCACGAAAGCCACACCCGCTGAGAAAAAATCACCCATCGGCCGTCCAGCGATCAATGGAACCAAAAAGTAAAACCAGAAGATGACCAGTATCAGAGGAAGGCTGCGCATGACATTGACGAAAGCCGTGGCAGGATAGTAAAGGAGCTTTATCGAGGTCAAGCGCGCCATTCCAACCAGTATTCCAAGCAGCAACCCCCCGGTTATGGCCACCAGAGCGAGCTGGAACGTGGTTACTAGACCCTGCATCAAGAATGACAGATTGTTCGGGATAACTTGCCAATCATAAC
The DNA here is from genome assembly GCA_029211065.1 of Desulfobacterales bacterium. Taxonomy (NCBI): domain Bacteria; kingdom Pseudomonadati; phylum Thermodesulfobacteriota; class Desulfobacteria; order Desulfobacterales; species Desulfobacterales bacterium. The sequence continues at coordinate 9,850 of JARGFK010000064.1, read as the reverse complement.
CGCCCATGGCCTTACCTCCCCTCTGCCCGTGTGATGAGGCCCGGTACCGCCAGCCGTTTCTCCACCAACCCCATGATCAACACCACAGCAAGTGTGATTACCATATAAACCAGGGAGGCCGCCGTGGTGGCTTCGATACTCTGGAAGGTGTAAGCCTCGATTTGCTGGCTCATGAACGTTGTTTCCAACACCCCCACGGTCATCGCAAGCGCCGTATTCTTGAACACTGTCAGACATTCGGCGGTAAGAGGAGGCATCACGAGGCGGACGGCAAAAGGTATGACGATGTAGCGGTAGGTCTGAAAATGCGTGAACCCGGTACTTAGCGCAGCATGGTACTGGTCCTGGGAAATCGACTGCATGCCGGATCGAATATGCTCGGCGATGCGCGATGAGGTGTAGATGGAAAGGCCCACTACCACGATCCAGAATTCCGAATTGGGAAGCCCACGGTAAAGCCACATCTCGATGGATTTCGGGAGGATCGAGGGCGCCGCGAAATACCAGAAAAACAACTGCACCAGCAGCGGGATATCCCTGAATATCTCGGTGTAAACCGCCCCGAACGCCCGGAGGGGGCGAAACGGCGTTACTCTGAAGGTCCCTATGATGATGCCCAGGGCCAGGGCTATGAACCAACAGATGAGCCCGAGCCTTATCGTCGTCCAGATGCCCTGGAGCATCCAGAGCCCGTAAGGCGCTTCCCAGATGATGGACCAATTGAAGTTATAGGAAAGCACAACCAGCCTCCTCCCTTGACAGGGCTACGCCAAAGCCTCCTGAGCCCTTTCGGGAATTCAGGATTTACGGCCTCCGGGGCCGCGCAGAAAGCAACCGAAAGTTTCCGCACGACCCTCTCATCATTATGGCAACGCCTGAAGCTTCATCAGTGTGGCCGCTTCCTTTGTCATCGGATAGTGAACCACGCCCTTCGGCCCGAACCATTTGTCATAGTATTGATAATACCGGCCATCCTTGATCATTTTTATCAGTTCTATATTGATGAAATCACGAAACTTGGAATCGTCTTCCGGCACTATGTAGGCATAGGGATCGTAGGTGATAAGTTCCCCCACCAGCTCGTATTCCTCCGGGTTGGGTGCCTTGGCCTTCAGACCGGCCAGAAGAATGCCGTCGGTGCAATAAGCGTCGATGATGTCTTTCTGCAGGGCCAGCATGCCCTGGCTGTGCTCCTGATAGACGACTATGTCTGCCGGAGGATTGATCTCGCCTTTCGTATTCAGATCGCGCATGGCCTTTTCGTTTGTCGAACCCTGAGCCGCTCCGACACGCTTGCCGGCCATGTCTTTATAGCTCTTGAATCCCTTGCTCTTCTTAGCCAGAAGCTGGGTTCCGGTCAGAAAAACCGTGATGGTGAAATCCACGGTCTCTTCTCTTGCCACCGTATGGGTGGATGACCCGGCAACCATGTGCAGCGTGCGGTTGGCCACCAAAGGAATTCGAGTCTTCGGGTTTATTGTCTTTAATGTAAGCTTGATCGGCTTCCCGAATTTAGCTTCCAGCGCCTTGTGGAATTCTTTGGCCATATCCACGCTGAAGCCGACGTGCTCGTTTTTGGCATCGAAAAACCCAAATGGAATAGAGCCGTCACGAACACCTACGATGAATTCGCCCTTCTTCTCTATCACGTCCAGCGCCCCGGCATAAACCCCCGAAGCGAAGCACAGCACCAGTATACCGACCAAAATCCCATAAAGTCCTCTTTTCATGGTTCTCCTCCTTTTTGCGTTTAAGTGTTTCCCTTGAATCGCATGCAGCGGCGACCAAAAACCGCAGAATCAAACATCAATCCCTTTGACAAGCACCAATTCCTTGAGCAAAGCTTTGATCCACCAGGTCGGTTAGCGCGGACGTCATGTTTGACGGTTGTTTTGGGTCGGGCCATCTTGAACTCCATTTTGACGGCAGAATACCATTGATTTTGTTTGTGTCAACAAAAAATTGTTGAACCCTTCAATTTTTATTTGTAACACAGTGTCCGATCGACGTATCCGGCAAGACATCCGTGCCGGTAGTAATCGGTGAGGAATAATGCAAATCGATTGGCGCCGGCACGGATTCCTATTCTTTTCAACTGATTCACTGCACCCATAAGGATCCGCTTAAGGCGGGTCGGGTAGAAAACTCGCGCAATATGTGTAGAAAACTCGCGCAATATGTTCGGAACAGCCATAAGGGGAGAAGGATTGGCTTTACGCTGAGGAGGCTCTGGATAAAAATCCTTTTCAGTCTTACGCCAACTTATTCTTGAGTTTTTCTCGGTCCGAAACGTAGTCAACTTCAACCGGATCCAGTCCCTGATCGATGGCCCGCGACAGCCGTTCCAGGTCCCGGTCCAGCCGCCGGTCGTTCTCCAGAACGGGAGAGAAATCCCGGACGCGGCCGAGCAGCCGCCGGCCGGCCGGCGACAGGTCCTCCTCGTTTCGCAGTGCGGCTGCGTTGGAAAGTGCGATCAGTTCAGTGGCCAGCACCTGCTGCACCAGTGTGGTGATTTCCGCAGCATTGAGGGCCGCATGGAGACCCATGCTGACTTTATCCTGATTGTGCGCCTCTGTGGGCCTGGAAAGAACCGTGTCCGGCGCTGAACGCTGCACCGCCCGTGCCGTCAGCGCGCTGCACGTCAGCTGCAGGGCTTTCAGACCGCAGCCTTCATATCCCACCAGCGTCTCGGGCAGGCCGGAATTAAGACGGGAGTCCACCAGCAGGGCATATTGACGATCCAGCAGGTCTGCCACGGAAGCGGCTGCGGTCTTGATCAGATCCATGGCCAGGGCCACATGGCCGCCGTAGAAGTTGCCGGCAAAGATTATTTCGGGCACGTCCGGATCCACGATCGGATTGTCATTGACGCTGTTCAGCTCCCGAATCAGCAGCTCTCCGGCCCATGTCAAAGCATCCCGCGCCGCTCCGATCACGTGCGGGGCACAGCGGATCGAATACGGATCCTGAATGATGCGCCCTTTTTCCGGGGCGCTGTCCATCAGCCGGCTGCCGCTGATGGCCGATCGGATGGCCGCGGCCGCCGAAATCTGGCCCGGATGGTGTTTGAGACGATGGGCTGTCGGGTGAAACGCCTGGGAGCGGCCCAGGAGGATTTCGGCCGCCAACCCTGCGGCCCGCTCACATAGGTCCAGGGTTCGCCCGAAGCGTGCTGCTGTGATGCTGCCGATGGCCGTCATGACGGACGTGCCGTTCATAATCGCCAGGGATTCCTTGGGCACAAAATCATGGGGTTTGAGCCCGGCCCGCCCGAGAACCTTGTCGGCCGCCAGGACTTCGCCGCCGTAATACACTTCGCGCTCTCCTGCCAAAACCGCTGCCAGGTAAGAAAGGGGCGTCAGGTCGCCCGAAGCCCCCACCGAACCCAGCGAGGGAATGACCGGGATCACGCCGCAGTTGAGCAGATTGCACAGGGCTTCGAGAAGCGACAGCCGCACCGCGGAATACCCTTTGGAGAGGCTGACCAGCCGGGCGAAAATGACGGCGCGCCCCTCCGCCTCGGAAAAAACCTCTCCCAGCCCGCAGCCGTGCTGCCGGATGATCTGATAGGCAAACTCGTGGGTATGCTCCGGATCGATGGTTCGGGATGAGCCATGCCCCACCCCCGTGCTTACGCCGTAAATCCGGTCTCCTGCGGACAGCGACTGCTCGAGCTCGGAACGGCTGCGCTGCAGTTTGTCGCGCCAGGCCACATCATCTGAAAGACGCACCCGCCGGCCTTCAAAGGCGACCGCCATCAGATCTTCCAGGCGGACATCTCCATCGTCAACGATGATTTCAGGGGACCGCGTATCGGTTTTTCCGGTGTTCATTTTTTTATCTCCCGTTCTGCTATTTCCGCCCCACCGGACACGCCGCCAGGCAATGAAAACAGCCGGCAATCGTGCCGACGCCCTGCACCAGCGCCCGGTGCAGGCGTGCAAAATCAAAATCCTCAATCCGCTCCCTGCGGGCGTCAGGATCCCCGGCCCCAAGAACGCTTTGGATATACTTCTGCAGCGGCACCACGCCATGGGGCATGGCCAGGGGGATGCAGCGCGTCTTTTTGATGGTCTTTCGCCCCCGGACAATGGCGCCGTTGGGACAGGCCTTCACGCATTCATTGCAGCTCGTGCCGCAGGGGTCAAATTTCGGCCGGGGGTCCGGCGCCAGTTCCGCGTCGGTCAGGATCGTATTAAAATACACCCGGGGGCCGAATTGAGGGGTCACGATGAATGTCGGCACGCCGATGGTCCCCAGGCCGGCTTCGGCCGCCACGTGGCGGTGGGAAAGCTCTCCGAAAATGCCGAGATTTCTCCAGTCCGGATCCACCATGGTTCCGTTGGAAAGCGGCAGGGCTCTGGCGCTATTGCGCTCCAGAAAATGCCCCACTTCCATCGCGCGCCGATTCAGGTATTCATTCGTCCGCCAGGCAACCCAGCGGGCATTTTGCACCATGTCGCCGGTACCCACCGCGATGGCGCCGAGGAGCAGGCGCTTGCCGATGGATATCGCGGTCTTTGCTTCCGGCCACAAGCGGGCCGGTTTAAATTTTGTCGGCGTCACCGCGTTTAAATGTTCGGTGGATACAAACCCGACCAGATCCGCCCCCTGCCGGATCGCGTATTTGCGAACCGCTTCCTTAAGTCCTTTTTTCACCATAACCACCCTCGTGTAAATTCCAAAATTCAAGCCCCAAAGTTCAAACAAATTCCAATCCTCAAAGACAAAAAAAAAGAACTCAACGAACCCAATGACCACTTCTTATCAACCTCAAACTGCGTGTTTTGGTTATTGTTTGAGGTTTGGGATTTGGGTATTATTGCCCGTTTAGGGCAATTCCGGCCTTGAGTTCCCTTTTCAGTATTTTGCCTGCGCCGTTGCGGGGAAAGGTTTTAACAAATATGACCCTTTTGGGAATCTTAAAGTGTGCAATCTTTTCATGCAGGGCTTCGATCACCCCCCCCTCGGTCATCGTGGCGCCTTCGTTGAACAAAACAAAGGCCGCCACCGCTTCACCCCGTTTGGGATCCGGCATACCGACCGCTGCGGCCGCCGCCACCTGAGGGATCGATTCGATCGCACGCTCCACTTCGGCAGCATAAATGTTCTCCCCCGAACTGATAATCATGTCGATCTTTCTGCCCACGATGTAAAGAAACCCGTCGTCGTCCCGTTTCCCCAGATCGCCGGTGTGAAACCATCCGTCGCGGAAAGCCGCCCGGGTTTCCGGGTCCTTATTCCAGTATCTTAATAAAACCGTCGGGCCTTTGACGACTATCTCCCCCACCCCGCCCGGCGGCACTTCCTTGCCGCTGTCATCCACGATTCGCAGGTGGGTGTGGAACACCTCTTTGCCCACCGATCCGGCCTTGCGGACAGCGTCATCGAGATCCAGGGAAGTCAACCGCAGGGTCTCGGTCATGGCATACCCCTGGGCGAAGCGGATGCCCTTTTCCTCCTGATACCTGCGGATCAGGGAAATGGGCATGGGGGCGCCGCCGGCAATGAAAAAATTCACGTGGGAAAAATCAGCCCCTTCCCAGGCATCGGTTTTGGCCATCATGTCAAACATCACCGGCACTGCAAAAAGGTAGTTGATTTTATCGGTACAGATAAGCCGGACAATCTCCGAAGGGTTGTCAAAGCTTTTAAGAACCAGCGAGCCCCCGGCATAAATGACCGGGGTCGCCGAGGCAGCCAGGGCCCCGATATGAAAAAGAGGGGCAATCACCAGGGATTTGCAGTCGGAGCTGATGCCGTAGCTGATCAGGGAATGGATCGCCCCAAAAAGAAAGTTTTTATGGGAAAGCACGGCCCCCTTGGGGTCCCCGGTCGTCCCGGATGTGTACATGATCACAAGGGGATCTTCCTGGGTCAATTCCTCATCAGGAACCGGTTCTTCATCGGGAAATGACGCCGTAAAATCAGACAGCAGGGGGTCCCCGGACAATTGATCGCCGCCATGCTTTAAATAATGTTCAACCGTTGTCGGGACGGCTTTCAACTGCGCTGCCTTTTCAATGTATTCATCGGAATAGATCAGAACCCGGGGCGCAGCGTCTGTGATGATATAACGCATCTCCGGCAGGGCCAGCTTGAAATTGATGGGAACGATCAGCGCGCCGGTTTTGGCGCAGGCAAAGAAGATTTCCAGAAACGCGCTGGAGTTGACCATCAGGACTGCCACCCGCTCGCCCTTTTGAACGCCGAGTGCTGCCAGGGCCCGGGCGGTCTGGTTCACCCGGGCATTAAACTGCCGGTTGTCGTATTCCCGATCTTCCGCTTTTATAAAGGGTCGCTGGGGATACGTCCGCGCGCGCTTGAAAATCCACTCCCCCAGGTTCATCGAACTTGCTCCTTTTGAAGAACTAAGTGCCTATAACAAATAGAAATTTTTTTGCGTCACCATAACAAAAGGATATCGAAAGTGTCAATATCATATCCATAGCGGATGACAATCTCAGGGAAGCTAAGTACAACTATTCTTAAATACCATATGTATCTCACCACCCATTCGCTCCGCTCATTCGAGACACAGAGATCACGGAGGAACCTTTCTTTTTGCCCATCGGGAGACGGCAATGGGCAAAAATGCTGTCCTCTTTATTTATCACCGCATAGAAACCGCGTAAGCTGATAGTAATCACAGGGCGTATGTTTTATCTGAACCGGTATCTCCCGGTTCAGATAAATTGATTCACCTCTCTGTGCCCTCTGTGCCTCTGTGGTGAATCATTTTAATCATATTAGAAAAAATACGTATTATATTTACGAAACAGAATACTAAGCTGGAACGGATTCACCTGCTGAATTCGCTGGTAGCAACAAAGGATTCCTGTTTGTCTTAAAGGATAGCACCACCCCTTCTCGCTCTTCCAACACAACGCACGGCGGCAGGGCAGCCGGGTTCCCCGGCCTTACAGGCGACCGCTAAGCGATAATTTTCCTTGACACGTTGCCCCAAATTGATAAGATAGCCTACAGATTTGAATAAATGATGGTAAATTTATCATGAAACCCCAAAAAGCTAAAAACCATAGTTTCCGATTTGACAGAGCTGTCGGTATCTTCAAGAAGCATGGCCGAATCCTTCGCACGGTTCAGGCCCTTCGGAAAGGCATTCATCCGGGAACGCTCTATGCCATGCGGGACTCAGGGACACTGGAGGAGGTAAGCCGCGGCGTGTATCGTCTTGCAGACAGCCCGCCGCTGGGCAACCCGGACCTGGTGACCGTTGCAGCCCGGGTCTCGAACGGCGTGATCTGCCTCATTTCCGCCCTGGCCTTTCACGAACTCACCACCCAGATACCCCACGAGGTACATGTGGCGCTGCCGCGCGGCACGAAAGAGCCCCGCCTGGATTATCCGCCGATGAAGATTTACCGCTTTTCCGGCAAGGCGTTTACGGAGGGCGTTGAGATCCATGCGCTCGACGGCGTCAGCGTGCGCATATACAACCCGGAAAAGACGCTCGCCGACTGTTTCAAGTTCCGCAATCAACTCGGCCTTGACACGGTGCTGGAGGCGGTCCGTTTTTACCGCGAACGCCGCGGCATCAAGGTGGACGACCTCATGCGTTATGCAGAAATTTGTCGTGTGAGAAAGACTATCCGTCCCTACCTCGAGGCAATTCTATAATGGCAAAGAATATTAAAAACACAGCCGCGTCATTACATCAACGTCTTATCAACAAGGCCAAGGATACCGCCCGGCCGTTTAATGAAATCCTGCAGCACTTTGCCATCGAACGGTTTATCTACCGGCTTTCCAAGAGCCCCCACGCGGACAGGTTCCTCCTGAAAGGCGCCTTGATGTTTGTTGCATGGACCGGACCTGGGTCACGCCCCACCATGGACATCGACCTGCTGGGAAAAATCGTCAACAGCCCCGAAGTGATTGTCGCTGCTATGAGGGATGCCTGCGAAACGGAAGTCGAGTCGGATGGCATAGCCTTTCATCCGGAGTCGGTGACCGCAGCCAGGATTACCGAAGGCGCCGATTACGAAGGCGTGCGCTGCCGCGTCCGGGGCGTCCTCGGCAACGCACGGATCTCTCTGCAGATTGATATCGGTTTCGGAGATGTTGTCGTTCCGGGTCCCTGCAAGGTCGCGTACCCTTCGCTTCTAGACTTTCCTCCGCCTGAGTTGAATGGCTACACCAAGGAGAGCACCATTGCCGAGAAGTTCCAGGCCATGGTCAAACTGGGAGTTTTGAACAGCCGGATGAAAGATTTCTACGATATATGGTTCCTGTCCCGCACATTTGACTTCAGGGGCGACACGTTGGCCGAAGCGATTGAAAAAACATTTGAAAACCGAAAAACGATAATCACAATCAATCCCACGGTCTTTGATCTTTCTTTCAGGAAGGATGCGGGCAAAAAGGTTCAGTGGTTGGGGTTCATCAGGAAAGCCAAGCTTGCCGACGCACCGGAATCCTTCGAGGATGTCGTTGCAGCCATCAAGGCTTTTCTCGATCCCATCTTAACCTCTATTGTCGAACGACAGAGGTTTCACGGCCTATGGACAGCGCCTGGCCCCTGGCGGGGATATGCACATTTTAAACATTTTTTCAGATGAATACAGAAACTATAGGATAATTTGTTCGATGCTATATTTTGAATTGACCTGAACCATGCAAAGTATTACTATTACCGGTAATACATATTACTGGAGGATAAATTATGAGAGTAACCACAAAAGGTCAGGTCACCATTCCCCAGCACATTCGCGAAAAACTGGGAATCACCCCGACAACAGAGGTTGATTTTGTCGAGGAAGATGACCGTGTTTTTTTAGTGAAACAAAAAGGGAGAAAACCGGCCGCCCTGAAATTTGCAAAACTGCGTGGTGCTGCAACTGTTAAAATGACGACAGATGAAATAATGGCCTTGACGAGGTCAGATAAATGAAGGGGCTTCTTGTTGACTCCAATGTCATTCTGGACATTTTCCTTGATGATCCCAATTGGGCTGATTGGGCTGAATCTGCACTGGCACGTTATAGCGACCACACAACACTTTATATTAACACGATAATTTACACAGAAGTATCGGTAGGTTTCAAGAAAATTGAAGAATTGGAATCGGCCCTTCATAAAGGCGGATTTCAGATGTTGGAAATTCCCAAAGAAGCCCTGTTTCTGGCTGGAAAAGCTTATCTTAAATACAAAAGGGGGAAAGGGATCAAGAAATCCTCCTTACCCGATTTCTATATTGGCGCTCAGGCTGCTGTACTTGACATGGATTTAATCACACGGGATGAGGGCCGTTATAGGACATATTTCCCTACCGTTAGAGTGATCCCTGTTGTTGCAAAAGCCCAGGATGCCCCAGCTCCAAGGCGTCCAAGGGTGAAGCCGTAGCTTTTCTACTGCGAACCCTTGGCAACGCAGGAGATGGGGCATCCTGGGCTTTCCTTCTGGGTAAAAAACATGACACATTTTTTCGTTTATGCTGAAAGTCATCAAAAGTTCGATTGTGAAACATAACCAAATAAGTCTAAATACCCCGTTATTATTATTCTTTTCTACACGGTGTCATGTTTTTTATGCAACTGCAGGGTGATCTGTCCGGAGTGATTGTACAGGTGCATCATCGAACATTCCCTGATTCACCGTCAAGAAAAGTAAAAAACCTCGTTGATCCTGAAGAATCAGGGTGATAGGTTAATTTTAGACAAAAAACTTATCATCAACGAGGTGAAGTTATTATGGCACAAGGAGTTCTTCCATTCAAGTATGAAGCTGAGAAAAAAACAACCGGGATGACGGCGTTAGCAGGCTTGCCGACCTATCTTGATTTGGCCAAGGTGATTGGTTTAAGCAAATCGATCCAAAAGCATTTAAA
>JARGFK010000063.1 GCA_029211065.1 Desulfobacterales bacterium | reverse complement strand
CAATTTTCTTTATGGGGCTTGATACTATATGTTAAAAACTGCTGCTCAATGTCGTCCTAAAAGAGCCGCACCCAAAAAATTATAAACAGTTTAAACTGTCTATAAAAAGTGTTAACGCTATCCGGTGCGAATAAATAATTAACTAAAACAGTTGGTTATAATAAAAATACCCATTTAAATTCAAATATGTACTTTTCTTTAAATGCCACATGTGTTAGGAAGATCCTAAATGATAACTAATATTAATAGGTGAAATCTATTAGGGATCCATATTTCAATCTGAAAGGAGAAAAACATGGGGAAATTGAAAGGATCAAAGACTGAAAAAAATATCTTAGCGGCGTTTGCCGGTGAATCACAGGCACGGAATCGGTATACGTATTTCGCCAGCCAGGCCAAGAAAGAAGGATATGTTCAAATGTCAGCCATATTTGAAGAGACTGCAAACCAGGAAAAAGAACATGCCAAGAGGCTATTCAAGTTTCTTGAAGGCGGTGATGTTGAATTAAATGCAACCTTTCCGGCCGGGATCATCGGATCTACCCTTCAAAATTTAAAAGACGCGGCTGCAGGGGAAAATCATGAACATACAGAAATGTATCCGGGATTTGCGCAAATAGCCCGTAAAGAGGGCTTCGAGGAAATCGCTGGGGTAATGGAAGCGATTGCGGTTGCTGAAAAGCAGCACGAGAAAAGATATCTTGCCCTTGCTGCCAATATTGAATCCGCTCGGGTTTTTAAAAGAGCCAAAAAGGTTGTCTGGCGCTGCCGAAATTGCGGCTATCTGCATGAGGAAACTGAGGCGCCAACAGAGTGCCCGGCATGCGATCATCCTCAGGCGCACTTTGAGCTGCTTGGTGAAAATTATTAGGGTGGTCTGATCGGTTCGGATGATTTGCTTTGAAAAAGAGCTGAATATTCGAAACCGCAATCATTTCATTGAATTGTATTTGGAGCGACGCTACATCAATCAAATTATTTTAGCATGAAAGGAGTAAAAAATGGCTGAAAAATTAGAAGTTTATAAATGTGAAGCATGCGGAAATATCGTGGAAGTTCTCCATGGCGGCGGGGGTGAGCTGGTATGCTGCGGCGAACCGATGAAGTTGATGGTTGAAAATACCGTTGATGCCGCTAAAGAAAAGCATGTTCCTGTCATTGAAAAAGTCGATGGCGGCGTAAAAGTCAAGGTTGGCAGTGTTGCCCACCCCATGGAAGCGAAACACTTCATTGAATGGATCGAGATAATTGCCGACGGCAAGGCTTATCGTCAGTTTTTAAATCCCGGAGAGGCCCCTGAGGCAACTTTTAAAATTAGCGCCCAGAAGGTTGCTGCCCGTGAATATTGTAACCTACATGGGCTCTGGAAAGTGTAAGGTCGAGCGGGTTTATATCCGACCGGCCCATATGGATGGCTTCTATGCCTCCATAAATTATTTGTGTTGAATCCGGTAGAGCTCCCTGTCTGCGGATGTCTGCGGACTGCGATTTTCTGCTAAATTATTGCACATCGGAGAAGACACAGGCATCTGCAGTTCGGCTGAACACCACGGAATTGTTTTTATAAATATTCGGTCAGAACTGGGGGAATCATCGTCAATTGCGGGAATTTTGTACGTCCCCCGAAAAAACGCTATTGTTAGTAATTTCGGTAGCAAGGAGGCATATGATGACCATCTGGAAATGCAAAAATTGCGGTTACACACTGAATGCCGAGGCGCCGCCTGAACAATGCCCATCCTGCAAGGAAAAATTTGAGTTTATTGATAATACCTGCTATACGCCGGACTGTACGGCAGAGGGTGTTGACAAGAGAATCGGATAGCGGACGCGTGATATTTAGGGTGATCATTAATCGTGTATAAAGATGTTATACGTTTTTTAGGGAGGTGCTGCGATGGCGAAAGTTCTTATCGCGTGTGCGACCAGGACCGGGGAAACACGTCAGATTGGCGAATTGATTGCCGAAGGGTTAAGGATCGCTAATGTCGGCGCTACTGTCGTCAATGCAAACAACATAAAAACCGAAGTGGATTTAAAAGGCTATGATGCCTTTGTTTTTGGATCGGCAACTTACCATGGTGACATGATGGAAGGGATGAAGAAGCTCCTATTTATAGCGGAAAAAGCAGGACTTCAAGGAAAGGTCGGCGGGGCGTTTGGCGCTTTTGGCTGGAGCGGTGAAGCCCCTGATCGCATTTTTGATACGATGAAACACATTTTAAAGATGGATATGGTCAGCAGTGCATTGCGCCTAAAGTCCAGCTCAATCGGCGGAGGCGTCCAGATGGCACAAGATTACGGGCGTGAAATCGCAAAAAAATTAAATCCCTGATTCGATTATCAAAAAGCTAAACTTTTTATATTTGGAGGAGATTATGTCGACCCCTCAACATTGTCCAGGATTTCAAGATTTCAAAAATCTCAAGACTTTTACATGCCGGTGTCCGGAGTGTGGAGCAGAAAAAGAAATATTTTCGGATGAGTTCAACCGTGAGCATGTCTGTGGAAAATGCGGGAAAAAAATAGACTTTAGCCAGTGTACGCTGGAAGGGCAATCCGGCTAAAAAAGAACGGATTCTCCACACAATTTTAAATCGGTTTATCAACCCATATAGGGTTTCCCTTGTCAGGCAGTATCACGTAATGCCCAAACAAGTCCGAAATTACGGCCGATCGTTTAGGGCCCTTTACCGGGTTGTCTGACGAGCTGCATCGATGGGTCAAAGCCGTTTGATTGTCGGTGACGGACTGCCTGCGAAACGCTCACGGGGTTGGGCCGTTTCATTGGTCATAGCATTGAGGATAGAGACCGTTTAATAATGAAAGGCTTTTAGATTTATGCAATCGTTCACAAAAAAAATGATTCTCTTTGTGCTGTTGATTGTCTTGGCAACGGGCATTGCGATGGGTGCTGCCGAAGGTAAGAATGGGGCAAAGGAAATGGTTTTGTTCGGCGGAAGTCTCGGGGATGTTCCTTTTCCTCACCACCGTCATCAGGCGGCTTTTAAAGATTGCAACAATTGCCACAACCTTTTCCCTCAAACCGTCGGCGCCATCCAGGAATTGAACAGACAGGATAAGCTGAAAAAGAAAGAAGTCATGAATCAATGTACGAAATGCCACAAGGAACTCGCCTCAACTGATAAAAAGGGCGGTCCGGTTAAATGCAAAGAATGCCACCAAAAAAAATAACAGGGTTAAATTCATGTTGATGCTCGGATTACAAGGGAGCCCCCGTTTGAAGGGGAACACCAATTATCTTCTTTCAGCGTTTATGGAAGAAGCCCGGAAATTTGGCGTGCAGACGCATGTTATCCAGGTGTGCAAGAAAAATATCGAACCCTGCAAGGAGTATATCGTCTGCGAAAAAAAAGGGTTTTGTCCGATAGATGACGATATGAAGCATGAAATTTATTCGCTTCTGCGCGAGGCTGAATTTGTCATTGCAGCCACTCCGGTATTTTTTTACAACACAACCGCCCAATTGAAAGCACTCATCGATCGGAGTCAAACTTTATGGGCCAGGAGATACAAGTTGAAACTGGTGGATCCCGGCAGCAAGACCCGGCGGGGGGTATTGCTTTCCGTGGGGGCGACCAAGGGGAAAAATCTTTTTGAAGGGCTGCACCTGACGGCAAAGTATTTTTTTGACGCCATTAACGCCAGCTATGAAGGGGGTCTGACTTACCGGCAGATCGAGCAGCCGGGGGATATGGAAAAGCATCCAGGCGTTGATGCCGACATTAAAAATACGGTCGCCAGTCTCGTAAAGCCGCTATTGGGAAGGCCCCGGGTTCTTGTTTTAGGACGTGAGAATGCCTGCCGAAGTCAAATGGCGTCTGCGTTTCTCCAGTATCAAGCCGGCGATAAAATAGAGGTCCTGTGCGCCGGGACAGAACCGGGCGAAAAAATCCATCCGGTCATGGAAAAGGTAATGCAGGAAAAAGGGATCGATATGGCGTTTCGCCGCCCGAAAGGGATTCAGGAAGTATCAACCGCTGAACCGCCGGCATTAATTATTGATTTGGATGAAAAAACAGGTTCCGATATTTACCCCGGGGTGGAAAGACAGGTGTGGCATATTCCTTCCGCTTTAGAATCGTCAGTTGAGGCGATGGCTGAAATCAGAGATAAAATTGAGAAAAAAGTGGGAGATATCATTCAAAAATTTTGATGGTTGGATCGTTGCTATTTTAGGCGATTCCATATATAAAATGACTCATTCACGCGTTTAAGCTGTGGATGGTTTCGATTGCAGACAGTAGCTATTCTGGCAATAACACATCATCAGAGAGGAGGGTGAACGGATGGATAAGTATGTATGCACAGTATGCGGTTATGTTTATGATCCCGCCCAGGGAGACCCGGACAACGGCGCTGCCCCCGGAACAAAGTTTGAAGATCTTCCCGCTGACTGGGAGTGTCCGGTCTGCGGTGCTTCAAAGGACGATTTCGAGAAGGAATCTTAATATCCGGGGACGATTTTGAAAACATGTTGATGTAATTTAATTGAACGACGATGCCCTTTTCTGTCATAAGGAACCAATGGACAAAAAGGGCATCTTTTTTTAAAAATGATGGATGACTGGACTGTTAATTATCTATCCTGCAGCAATCTGCGGGGTACAAGACCCTAAAAGAGAAAAAATAGAAGGAGAGAAATGAGACCGGTTGAAATAGCAAAAGGAATTTACGATGTCGGCGTTATTGATTGGAATATTAGAGATTTTCATGGATATTCCACCTATAGGGGCACCAGCTATAATGCCTATCTTATTTTAGACGAAAAGATTACGCTGATTGATACCGTTAAAAAGGAATTTGCCGATGAACTCATTGAAAATATTTCCAGTATTGTGGATCCAAGTTCCATTGACTATGTTATCAGCAATCATACCGAGCCGGACCATTCCGGCGGACTCGCCCGGATCATGCATCGGATCGGAGAAAATAAACCACTGTACTGTTCCAAGATGGGAGCAAAGAACCTTGCCTTGCACTTCCCTCAAAAATGGAATTTTAAGGCTGTTGAGAGCGGCGAGGAGTTGAGCCTCGGGCAAAGAAAACTGACATTTCTGGAGACCCGTATGCTTCATTGGCCGGACAGTATGTTTACCTATCTGCAGAACGATAAAATACTTTTCTCAAGCGATGCCTTCGGGCAACATTATGCCGGCCAGGAAAAGTTTGACGATGTCATCGGTGATGCTATCATGCCCCACGCCAAAAAATATTTTGCCAACATCCTGCTGCCTTATTCCAGTCTGATTTTAAAACTGGTTGAGCAGGTTACAGCGTTGGGGCTGGAGTTTAACATGATCTGCCCGGATCACGGCGTCATCTGGCGGCAGGATCCGGGCAAAATCATTCAGGCCTATGTGGAGTGGAGCAAACAGGCGCCTGAAAAAAAAGCAGTGGTTATTTACGATACCATGTGGCACAGCACCGAAAAGATGGCCACCGCAATTACGGCCGGGCTTATTGACAGCGGGGTTACCGTTAAACCCATGCACCTGAGAAAGTGGCACCGCAGTGATATCATGACCGAAGTTATGGATGCCAGGGCCGTTATTATCGGCTCGCCGACCCTGAACAACGGCCTGTACCCCACGGTCAGCGATTTTCTGACCTACATGAAAGGACTCAAACCCAAAAATAAAATCGGAACGGCTTTCGGTTCGTATGGTTGGAGCGGCGAAGCCGCCAAACTGATCCTCAAAGAAATCGAAGCCATGAAGATGGAGATTGTTGCGCCGGAGTTAAGACAGCAATACGTGCTGGATACGGCGGGAACGGAGGCCTGCTTTAGACTGGGGACTAAAATCGGCCGGACGATTTTAGGATAGAAACGCATGAAAAAGCCTATCGTTGAGCTGAGTGACTGTATTCTTTGCGAAGTCTGTGCGGCGGTGTCTCCTGCCGTTTTTAAGCTTAACGATGCCGGCTTTATTGAGGTAACAGAATTAGCGGTATATCCGGAAGATGAAGTCGACGAGGCGATAAAAAACTGTCCGGCAGATTGTATTTTCTGGGATAACTCTTGAATAGGCGCCCGTCCGTCCCACAGCTGCTCGTAACAGGCGCTTTAGTCTCGTATCATTAAACTCATTCCGGGGCAGAGTAAAAGGCCGACGGCAACTGCATTTTAATCGGGATACTGTTTGAGAGAAGATGATGGGCAGCGAAAAAATTGGCGGGCGCAAACTAAAACAGAAGATCCAGAGACTTTTAACACAGGATGACGTTGAGTCTGCCCTAATCTCCCTTACCCAGCTGCCGGCCAGGGAACTCATCAGCCCGTTGTTTTCTTTTTTTTACAGCAGGGACGAGTTGACAAAATGGCGGGCGGTGACAGCCGCCGGGGCGGTGGTATCCGGGCTTGCCCGAACGGACATGGAGTCCGCCCGGATTGTGATGCGGCGTCTGATGTGGAATTTAAACGATGAGTCCGGCGGGATCGGATGGGGATCGCCGGAGGCAATGGGTGAGATCATGGCCCGCCATCAAGGATTGGCTCTGGAGTATGCCCACATCCTGGTGTCTTATGCCCGAAAAGACGGCAACTACATTGAGCATGAATCTCTCCAGCGCGGGGTTTTATGGGGACTGGTGCGGCTGGCACAGGCATACCCGAATTTTTTGAAAGAAGCCGGCGCCTTTCTCCCACCCTACCTGGATTCAACCGACAGTGTCGTTCGTGGGTCGGCAGCGAAGCTGTGCGGAATTCTTCGGTTGGATTCGACCCGGGCCGCTCTCGAAAAGTTAAAGGAGGATAAGACTGCCATCCTGCTTTTTTGCAATGGGGTGATCAGCGCGTATCAAATAAACCGGATCGCTATTGACGCACTGTCACGAATAGATCCAAAAGGGAATTTTTCGCCAGCAGGCAGGACCGATAAGATAAAACCTTGCGGAGCGACGGATCGATGAAATGGACCGTTGATGCTGAGGCCGCCATAAAGAAAGTTCCTTTTTTTGTTCGAAAGCGGGTGCGGGCACGGGTTGAAAATGAAGCTGTTGCGGCAGGGAAACAGATTGTGTCGCTGGCACAAGTAAAAGCAACACAGGCGCGCTTTCTATCGAAAATGGATTCTGAAATCAAGGGGTACCAGCTGGAAGGCTGTTTCGGTCCCGGCGGGTGTCCGAACCGCGCCAATCCAGGAGAGCAATTGCTTGAAAGGCTTGAAGCACTTTTACAAAAAGAAAATCTTTTAGAGTTCCTCAGGGAACAGGTAAAGGGCGATCTTAAATTTCATCATGAATTCAGAATCACACTGGCGGACTGTCCCAATAGCTGCTCCCAGCCCCAGATCAAGGACATCGGCATTATCGGGGCATCTTCTCCACATCTTTCGCAAGAACCCTGCACCCGATGCAATGCCTGCGTGGCGGTGTGCAAGGAAGACGCCATTCAAATAGACGAAGATGAGGGACGACCAGAAATTGATTTTGATAAATGCCTTTACTGCGGTCAATGCATCGCAATCTGTCCAACCGCTACTATTACAACGGACCGTAAGGGATACCGTGTGCAGCTGGGCGGAAAACTCGGCCGGCACCCCCGGCTGGCCAGAGAACTGCCGGGCATTTTCAGCGAAGATGACGTGGTTGCCATCGTCGAGGACTGCATCGATTTTTATAAACGAAACAGCCGAAATGGAAAACGATTTGCGGAAATTCTCACACCGGCAGCGTTTGAGAGCCGACGGAACCGTTACGGCCGAAGGACGGTGGATGGATAGAAGTCATTTAAACAGCGATGTTCCTGGGAAAAACCGGCATCCGGCACGGATCATCCAAGCAGCGGTCTTAATTGTATGAAGAAAGCAATTTCTATAAAGAGCACGGAATCACCATCAAAACAGCATACGATTTATCCCACCCGCCCCCAGGTGGCTGTAGGGGCGGTTGTCTTTAAGGATGATGGGGTTTTGCTGGTTCGGCGGGGCCGGGCGCCGGCCAAGGGCTTGTGGGCGATCCCCGGCGGGAGCATGGAACTCGGTGAGACCCTGCAGGCGGCCGCCGAACGAGAAATTTTCGAGGAAACCGGTATCAAGATCCGGGCAGGGGAACCTGTTTTTACATTTGATGTCATTGAAAAGGACAACGACGGCCTCATCCGTTTTCATTATGTTATTGTGGACATGATAGCCGACTTTATCGGCGGCGCATTAAGCCCCGGCGACGATGCCGTTGAAGCACGCTGGGTTTCGGCACACGCGTTAATCCGGCTGGATGTCAGCCCCAGGACCCGTCAACTCTTAAAAGAGCGTTTCGGGTTCGGCGGTTGATTTTAAAGGAATGACGGAACCGGGCCATGCAAAACGATCGCAAGAGAATGAACTGCTCTATGCGTTTCAGTCGCTCAGAATTATTTTTTACCAGGAACGCAAGCAACGCCGGCAGGGCGAATTTCGTCATATTGCCTCGCTGGTGGCGCTGAAGCCCTGTTAGCAATTTAAAGTCGTTAAAAAAGCAGACGTAAAAAACCAATCCATAAGCCATAAAGAGGTGATCGTATGAAAGATGTCATAGAGGTGATAAGGGAGAGGAGAAGCATTCGAAAGTACGACAGCCGCGAGGTCCCTGAGGATATTGTCATCAATCTTCTGGAAACCCTCAGATGGACGCCATCCTGGGCGAATACGCAATGCTGGGAGGTTATCTGGGTAAAGGATAAGGAATTAAGGGAAAAACTGGTAGATGCGAGTTATAAAGGAAACCCTGCCAATAAGGCGATCGTTGAGGCCCCGGTACTTCTGGCATTATGCGCGAAGCTCAACACATCAGGGTTTTATAAAGGGGAGGTGACGACCAAGTTTGGGGACTGGTTTATGTTTGATCTGGGTCTGGCCACCCAAACGCTCTGTCTATCTGCCCAAAGCCACGGACTGGGAACCGTTATTATCGGTTTGTTTGATCATAACAAAGTCAAGGATATACTGTTTGTTCCGGAGGGCTATGAAATCGTCTCCCTGATACCCATCGGATATCCGGCGCATAACCCTTCGTCGCCGAGAAGAAAAGATATCGGTGAGTTTTTACATTATAATACATTTTAGACGCTGATGATAAACGAAACAGCAGGCTTCTTTTCAACATACTGGGTTATTTTCTCTTTTTCGTTTCTGGTGGCACTGACCGGGGCAATGGCCCCCGGGCCCCTGCTGACGTATACGATTATTCAATCGGTCCGAACAGACCGGCGCGGGTATTTAATGGGCGTCTGGGTAATCATCGGGCATGCCCTGCTTGAAATGGGCATCGTTGTTTTTTTGCTGCTGGGATTTTCCTTTGTCTTAAAGAACATGATAGTGGTCCGTGTCATTGGTACGATCGGGGGGATCATTCTTGTCTGGTTTGGCGCCGGCATTATTCTAAATGTTTATAAGGGCAACATTTCCACAAGTTTTTTAGGGGCATCCAATCCGTCCGATAAAAATCCGGCTGGGCTGGAAAGAAAAGGGCTGAACAATCCGGTTATCGGCGGGGTCCTGGTTTCCATGTCCAACCCCTATTGGTGGATCTGGTGGGCCACCATCGGATTTGCCTTTATGATTCAGTTCGATATTTCTTTTCAGAATTGGCCCCGGCTGCTGGCATTTTTCGTGGGTCACGAGGCCGGAGATCTGATCTGGTATGTGTTCGTTTCGGTGCTGGCTTTTTTCGGCATTCGGCATCTGAATAAAAAAGCCTATTATATCATTCTGGCCGGCTGCGGCGTATTTATGATTTTGTTTGGGGTGTATTTGGGGGTGTTCACGTTTATGCGGTCACATATATAGAACTTATCTTTTTTCAAAATTATTCACTCGATTTAGGCCCAGAGACACCCGATAATCGCACCGGTCATCAGGGTTGCCAGGGTTCCGGCAACGATGGATTTTATTCCGAGGGCAACGATTTCCGTTCTCCGGTCCGGCGCCATCATTCCCAGGCCGCCGATCATGATGCCGAGCGAGCCGAAATTGGCAAAGCCGCACATGGCATAAATCATGATCATGCGGGAGCGGACTGAAAGCGCGTCTGCCGGGAGGCGCCCCAGTTCAAGGTAAGCCAGAAATTCATTTAAAATAGTTTTGGTCCCCATTAAGCTGCCGGCGGTGACACATTCATTCCAGGGGATTCCCATCAACCATACCACCGGCGCCATGATCCATCCCAAAATTCTTTGCAACGTCAAGGGGTGATTGTCGACCGCCGGGAGCCACCCCAGAGCCATATTGATCAGGGCCACCAGGGCAACCAGAACCACCAGCATGGCAATGATATTGATCAGGAGCTTGATGCCGTCGATGGTGCCGCTGGTGATGGCTTCCATGGCGCTGCCGGCCGCAGACGGCGCCTGAACGACCGCACTGGTTTGCAGATTCTGCGGCGTCGGGATCATAATACGCGCGATGGCGATGGCTGCCGGCGCGCTGATGATGGAAGCGATCAACAGGTGGCCCAGTGCATCCGGAATGACCGGTTTCAATATGCTGGCATAGAGTACCATTACGGTACCTGCAATCGTGGCCATGCCGCAGGTCATCATGGAGAACAGCTCCCCCCGGGATAATTGGGAAAGATAGGGGCGGATAAAAAGCGGGGCTTCGACCATTCCGAGAAAGACATTGGCCGCCGCCGCGAGGCCTTCGGCGCCGCCGACGCCCAGCGATCGTTGCAGCAGCCAGCTAAATGCCTTGACGATAACCGGCAAAATTCGCCAGTAGAAAAGCAGCGAAGACAGGGCGCTTGCAACCAGGATCAGGGGAAGTCCTCTAAACGCCAGGATATAATCGCTGCCGCCAGTGACAGCGCCGGCAAAGGGCGGACTGGCGCCACCGAGATAACCAAAAACAAAGGAGGTGCCGGCCTGGGTAGCTTTCTCGAGCATATAAACCAGGGTGTTTAGTACAATAAACACCTGCCGGGTGAAGGGAATTTTTATCAGTATCAGCGCCACAACGAATTGGGCAAAAACAGCAATACTGACTGTTTTCCATGGTATTTTGCTGCGTTTTTCTGAAAAAGCAAACGCGATACCGACCAGGGCAAAAAGTCCCAAACCGCTTTGTAATATGGCTGTCATGATTTTACCGCCCCCTGAAAATTGCGTTACAAATGAAAGTGTTTTATAATAGGCTGCCGACCGGGTAAATTGTCGAACACAGCAGGAAAGAGAGATTCGATCCACAGAACCATAAAGTTATCATATCAATAACGGCAAAAGATCGCCATCAAAATTTAGCAGTGGTTGGTAAAACCTTGATTGGGAATCAATCGCCGGAAGGGTTATCAGGGACCGTATGGATCAGCAGAAGATAAAAGAAGTTTTTCAATACCATCACGACAGCAAGCATCGCTACAACCGGTATGCCCGGTCGCCGGGGTACATGGACTGGGAAAACCAGCCAAACCCTTTCAGGATCTATAAAGGGGTAACCCCGGTGGGGCTTCCGCTTCTAAAGGCGGATCCGGCGGCAGCACATCTGGATTTATACCGGCGCCAGAACAATCAACCGCAGCCGATCGGGCTGGAAAATCTGGCTGGTTTTTTAGAGCTGTCCCTGGGATTGTCCGCCTGGAAGGGTGTTTCCGGCAACAAATGGTCCCTGCGCATAAACCCGTCCAGTGGAAACCTCCACCCAACCGAGGCGTATGTGGTGCTGCCCGGGATGGATGCTGTTAAGAGCGGTCTCTATCATTATAATTCTTTTCTGCATGCTTTGGAACCACGATGCTTTCTGCCGAGTGAAACCTGGGAAGCGGTTGAACAACGCTTTCAGACAAAGTGTTTTTTGGTTGCATTGAGCAGTATCTTCTGGCGTGAATCATGGAAATACGGGGAGCGTGCTTTTCGGTATTGCAATCATGATATCGGGCACGCCCTTGCCTGCCTGAGCTTTTCGGGAAATCTGTTCGGCTGGAAGGTGACCTGTCTAAATGAGCTGTCGGATCGACAGATTGAAACTGTTCTGGGATTTGACAAAACTCAATATCCAGATCTGGAAAACGAACAGGCGGAACTGATGTGCGTTGTGCATGACAGCCGCATCGAAGATATGCCGTGCGGGTTGACGGATGCGATTGTCGCGTTATTGTCAAAGGGCCCGTATATGGGCACCCCCAATCGTCTCAGCCGGTCCCCGGTTAACTGGGAGTTCATCTACCGCACCGCCGACCGCACCCAAAAGCCGCAAACCGAAAAAAAGACATATATTTATGGATTTCGAGGGGATTTCGATGGCAAGAAATCGAGATTTTCGGCGGCGGAAATTATCAGAAAAAGAAGAAGCGCGGTTGCTTTTAATCCGGAAGGATCCATAACCAGAGATCAGTTTCTTTCCATGCTGGACAAAACGATTCCGCGTGATCGCCGGGCGCCGTTTGATGCGGGGATATCTGAGCCGTGCCTTCAGCTGCTTATTTTTGTTCATGCCGTTAGCGGCCAATCGCAGGGATTGTATCTTTTTTTACGTACTGACAAGGATATGCAAGACTTAAAGGACCAATTAAAACCCGGGTTCTTATGGCAGCCGGTGGTCAACGGGTTTCCGTTATACCTGCTGGAAGAAAAAAATTATCGACAAGATGCCAAGATCGTCAGCTGTGATCAGGATATTGCCGGCAGCAGCGTATTTTCGCTGGGAATGATCGCCCGCTTTAAGGACGTTATCGAAACGGAACCCTATCGTTATCGGCACCTGTACTGGGAAGCGGGGATGATCGGGCAGGTTCTTTATCTTGAGGCAGAAGCCGCCGGGCTGCGCGGCACCGGCATCGGCTGTTATTTCGACGATGAAGTTCATGCGATTATGGGGCTGAAAACCGATCACTTTCAGAGCCTGTATCATTTTACAGTCGGTACGCCCATTGAAGATCAGCGGATCCAAACCCTTGCGCCCTATCATCACCTTGAAGCGGTTCAATCAAAGGAAAAAGAATGATGAAACCCAAAGTTGGATTTCTCGGCATGGGAATTATGGGGCAACCGATGGCCCTCAATATCCGGAAGGCAGGATACGAACTGATGGTGTATAACCGCACCGTGAACAGAAATGCAGCAGCGACGCGGGCAGGGGCTGCACTTGCCGAAAGCCCGAAGCAGGTGGCGCAGTGGGCGGATGTGATCTTTTTCATTTTAAGGCCGGCATGTTCAGAAGCTCAGATTTTCCGGCGCAGTTTCCGCTCAAGCACATGAGCAAAGACCTGGAGTTGGTGATGGCGGCATCGGCCGAAACCGGCGCAACTGTTCCAATCGCCCAGGCAGCAACTCGATTATACCGTGAGGCTTTGAAACAGAATCTAGGAGAAATGGATTTTGCCGCTGTAAAACTGGTGCTGGAAAGGCCGGCAGGATTTAAGAAATGTTAAAGGAAGGTGATATTTGAATGCATATGCCGAATTATTGAATAAGGACGATAGTCTGCTGCTGCTGGTGGACTTTCAAAAATCGATGCTGGCGAACTGTGTGGGGGCCGACCGGGTTCGAAATAATGCTTTTGTGTTAATTGATATCGCCCGGATTCTAAGCATTCCGATCATACTGACCGAGCAGAATCCCCGGAAGCTGGGAACTTTTTTGCCCGAGCTGGCGGCAAAAGTGCCAAATCCGGCCGTGTTCAGTAAGAATCAGTTCGGCTGTCTTGAAAATGAAATCATTCAGCAGGCCATTGCGGAAACCGGACGGAAGTCCATTATTTTAGCCGGTATTGAGGCCCATATCTGTATTTTCCAAACCGGCGTCGGGGGTGTTCGGCTGGGATACCGTGTCCATGTCGTGGCTGATGCCGTATCGGCATCAAGTCAGATGAATCTTGAAATCGGTCTGGAAAGGCTCAAGCGTGCGGGCGCCGTGATTACGTCCATGGAAATGGCGATATTCGAACTGCTCAAGTTAGCGGATACCGATGAATTCCGGAACGTCCTGCCGCATATCAAAAAGATAGTCAAATAAAAATCATCATGGATGTATTTTATCCGGTACGCAGGGATTATCAATAATCGGTCTTGCGTGTAATGATTGTCTCTGGGCTGAAAATGTGCTAGAAGCTGCTCTAAAATTGAACACAGTAACCGACAAGGAGGCCAAGAGCTGATGAAAGTTTTTAAGATTGCATCGATTCCGGGAGACGGCATCGGCAAGGAAGTGGTTCCGGCGGGTCAGCAGGTTCTGGATACGGCTGCCGAAGTCCATGGCGGCTATCGTTTTGACTATGATCGCTTGGACTGGAGCTGCGAGTATTATCTGAAAAACGGTTGCATGATGCCCGGTAACGGGATCGATGTCCTGCGGGAATATGACGCCATCTTTCTGGGGGCGGTGGGATTTCCGGGCGTACCCGATCATGTTTCTCTCTGGGGGCTGCTCCTGCCGATTCGCCGTGAGTTGCAGCAGTATATCAATCTTCGTCCGGTGAAACTGCTGCCGGGGGTCAAAACGCCCCTGGCGGGCAGAACTTCCGAAGACATCGATTTTCTGGTGGTGCGCGAAAATAACGAGGGTGAATACTCCAACATGGGTGGACGGCTCTACCAGGGCACCGCCCAGGAGGTGGTGGTCCAAAACACCGTGTTCACGCGTTATGGCGTGGAAAGGGTTATCCGTTACGCTTTTAAGCTGGCGCGCAAGGCCGGTAAAAAGCGGGTGACTTCGGCCACCAAATCAAACGGGATCAACTTCAGCATGCCGTTTTGGGACGAAATTTTTGAAAAGATATCCAAGGAATACCCGGACCTGGCGAGCGATAGATTTCATATTGACGCCCTCTCCGCCCGGTTTGTAACCAACCCGAAGCATTTCGGGGTGGTGGTGGGCAGCAACCTGTTCGGGGACATACTGACCGATCTGGGAGCGGCCATCGCCGGCAGCATCGGTATTGCGCCATCCGCCAATTTAAATCCGGAAGGAAATTATCCCTCTCTGTTTGAGCCGGTTCACGGTTCCGCCCCTGACATCGCCGGTAAAGGGATTGCCAACCCCATGGGACAGATCTGGTCGGGGGCCATGATGCTCGATCATCTCGGTTTTCCCGAGTCCGGGGAACGGGTGATGCAGGCCATGGAAGCTGTCTTAAAGGAAGGAACGTTGACACCGGACCTGGGTGGAAAAGCTTCCACGGCAGAAGTTGCCGCGGCAGTCTGTGAAAAAATTCGCAAGCTTTTATAAAGGTATGATCATGGAAAAATTAGTTGCGGTCGTTACCGGGGGAACCCGGGGAATTGGACTTGGCATTGCCGAATCCCTGCTCAAACGCGGCGCTTGTGTGGCCATCACTTATCGGACCGATGAAAAATCGGCCCAAAAGGCCCGGCAACAGCTGGACGGTTTTATAAAATCACCACAGCAGGTATTGTTCCTCAAAGGGGATGGGGGTGATCCGGAGATTGTTGCGCAGCAGACCCAGCGGGTAAATGAGGCTTTGGGGCCGGTGAATGTGCTGGTCAACAATGCCGGCATCATGCCGCAAAAATCATTCGATACCCTCTCCTTTAAGGAGTGGGACGAAACCATCCGGGTCAATTTAAGCAGCGCATTTTACTGGTCTTCACAAGTCATTCCCGGCATGAAGAGGGCAGGATATGGCCGTATCGTGAATATCTCTTCTTTGGCGGCCCGGGGCGGCGGTGTGGTGGGGCCGCACTATGCCGCGTCCAAGGCGGGCCTGCTGGGCCTTACCCGATATGGCGCCCGGGAGCTGGGCCCCTTTGGGGTCACGGTCAACGCCATCGCTCCGGCCTTTATTGAAGACGCCGGTATTTTTGCGGACTGGTCTCGGGAGCAAAAGGCGGCCTTAAAGGAAAAGGTCGTGGTCGCGCGCATCGGACAGGTTAACGATGTTGTCCGGGCGTTCGAATACCTGCTGGATTCTGATTTTGTTACCGGGGTTACGCTGGATGTTTGCGGCGGGGCGTTTATGATATAGAGGCTGAAGGGGGTATGCATTTCACATGGTACAGACCCATACCTAAAAACCTTTGGCCTTCAGTCTATAAACCTGAGGTTTTTATTGCGACCGCTTCTCCACAACATACGAAACCGTTACTTTGTCTTTCGAACCGGGTGCAAGTTTTAAGGAAGCCGGCGACAATGCCAGGTTAACGGTCAGGCTGCCGGACTTTGTAATCGTATCCAAAAAAACTTTTTTCGTATAAATAGTTGTAATGTCTCTCAGTATCTTATTCCTGCCGATCATTTCAACATATGGGGGATCGAGAGCCGCCTGAACCAGAATCAACTCCGGTGACAATTTGCCGGTCCAGTCGACTTGAACGGGCAGTCGTTTCCGAATGGGTGTATCCAAAACCACTTCTACGGTTGCCGGTTTCACGCTTTTTAAATAAACGCCGGGAGGCAGAGAAATGTTTTCCTTGGTGATGGTGAAGGTATTGTTTCCGATAGCGGCGTTTTTCAAATCAACTCGAACCATTACCTGGTCAGGGCGAATAGATTTAATCAGCGGCCCGGAACCGCTTATGTTCAGATTGACCGTATTGATGGACGTATCCAGTATTTCCATTTCCGGATCCCGGTTCATGTAATCGATGGGGGTTTCCAGACTGATGAGTGTTTCCAGACCCCTGGAAAAGCTGTACCAGATGCCCGTCACCAACAGCAGGGACAGCAGGGCCGCAATCGATAGCTTCAGTTTTTCTTTTTGAGGATGCTGGCCGGCTGGCGACGTGGCGCCGACATGTTCGAGCAAAATGCTTTCAAGTTTTTCCCTGCGGGTAATGGTTGCCATGCGCGAATCTTTGGCTACCAGCACAGCCCCCTTTTCTTCTGACACCAGAATAATCAGAGCATCCGAAATTTCGGAAAGTCCAATCGCTGCGCGATGGCGGGTCCCGTAATGGGAGGGAATGTCCGTGCGATGCGTCAGCGGCAGGATGGCGCCGACCTCCTGGATCCGATCTCCATTTATGATGACTGCCCCGTCATGCACCGGATTGTCATGCCAGAAAATACTCAGGATCATCTCTTTGGAAATCAGCCCTTTCCAAGGCAAGCCGTTTTGGACCAGCTCATTGATGTCTTTCTGGCCGGGAAATACCAGCAGGGCGCCCATTCTTTTTCGTGCCAGTTCAAAAGCGCTGTCGACTATGGCTTCAATGGGGGTGGGCGTGGTTTTATGAGAGAAGCCCCATAGAATCGATTTTAAATTTTTTACCTGAAGCACACTGCGGATTTCATTTCTAAAAACGACGATGATGATAATGGCGGCAACCGCTGTGATACCCTGGATGGCCCAGCTGGTAATGATCAGGCCCAAAGCTTCCGCTGTCGTTTGGAAAAACCAGAGAAATGCAAAGCCGATGAGGATTCGAAACGCGTTGGTGCCCCGCAGCAGAATGTAAAGGCGGAAAATGATGTAGCTGTTAACCGTTATATCTACAACATCTTGCCAGCGTATAGTTCCGATAAATGAAAGTGGGTCCATAAAGAATTATTCCGTTACACTGAACCGCAACACTTTAATCACCTTGCCCTTTTGGTCGGTTATTTCAACACGCCAGGGGCCGATATCGGATTCCCGCAGCTGAATGGTGCTGAAGGTTGACCAGCTGGGGGGCTTTAGTGTCAATTTGATTTTGGTCGTGAGATTATTACGATAATACCAGTTATGGTAAATAGCGGTTTTCTTGGGTACCGGATCAAAAAAAGAAAAGCAGGATACCTTCCCGGCAACAATTGAAAATACAACTGCAGGGTACTGAGGTGAAAGGTCTTTGACACTTTCACAAACGACAGCATCCACCAGGGTCAATGGAGGGGACGCGGCAGCAACAGGCAAAGTCTGGAAGACCAGCGGGAGCGTCTGCCCTGTCGGTTGAAATACCAGACAGAACAGAATCAGTAATAAAATACCGGTTCGGTTATTCATTGATTGGACCATCCGGTTTGACGGAAAAAATTTATATCTGTTTGGGCACACATCTAACTGAAAAGTCTTTAACCCCAAATAAAGTTGCGCACCCAACCATGGGGAAAAGTCTCCGAATATCCCGGTTCGGCGCGACGACAGGGAATTTTATTATAAAAATAGCGAAAAAACCGCCTGAATACAAGGGGAAAAAAATGTTTTTTATTTCTTCCTTGACACGCTTAACCCTTTATTTTTATAATAATATTTAATTGAATTTGCCAGTCAGATCCAACTCTCGCCATATCGCTTCTTGGTATTTGGGTAAAATCAGTATTTCGGATGCTTGATTTAAAAGGATTGATTCCCAATGTTTCAGCCCGACAAATCACTTTCGAAAAAAACGACAAAAAGACTTTCAGGCAAGCCCACCGGCATGCGCCCGAAAGCAGAGAAACTTCGGGTGCTGGGACTTTGCCTGGGGGCTTCCACCCTTTCGCTGGTTCAGTTGGAAACCGAGCCCGGCAAAGCGGGTGAATTACACAACAAAGGCCCCACCAGTCCGCAGATAGTCAAACAGTCTTTTCATATCCACGAGGGCAACCCCAAAGGCGCCTTTCTGTCCGTAATCCAGCGTCTGGACCTCCACTCATTTGACAAAATTGTCGTTACCGGCCGCAGATTCCGGAAGTTCATAAATCTCACCACTCTCGCAGAACCCGAAGCGGTTGAATATGCCTACCGGTACGTTAAACCGGCGGGCGTTTCCTGCCCGGCCATTGTTTCGGCCGGGGGTGAAACCACAATGGTATATATTCTGGACCGGCAGGGCCGGATATCCAACGTGGTTAGCGGCAATAAGTGTGCCGCCGGCACTGGCGAGTTTTTTCTGCAGCAGCTCCGCAGAATGAATGTGTCTTTAGAAACGGCCGCTCAATGGGCTGCAACCGAATCCCCGCACCCTGTTTCCGGGCGGTGTTCGGTATTCTGCAAATCGGACTGCACCCATGCCACCAACAAGGGGATTCCCAAACCGAAGGTTACCGCCGGCCTGTGCAAGATGATGGCCGATAAAATTCTGGAGCTGCTGAAGAAGGTGGATCTTCACAATATTATGATAACCGGGGGCACCGCCCGGAACCAAATGTTGATCGCTTACCTGCGCCAGGAAATCCCGGGCTTGATCGTGCCGCCGGAAGCCCCCTGTTTCGAAGCGTTGGGCGCGGCATTATGGGCTTTGGAAAATGAAACCCGGCCCTTTCCGGCTGATTTTTCGGAGCTGTTTTTATCTGAAATCAAATCCTTCGATACCCTGGTTCCGCTCAATGCTTATCTGGATCAAGTAACGTTCAAAACAATGGAAAGGGGGGACATACAGGCCGGCGATGATTGTGTTATGGGACTGGATGTTGGTTCCACCACCACCAAGGCGGTGCTGGTGCGAAAAAAAGACCATGCCTTGCTGGCGTCGGTCTATCTGCGCACCGATGGGGATCCGGTGGGCGCCGCCCGTAAATGTTATCGGCATATTTTAGACCAGGTCCGGCAACAGACGGATCCAACCCGGTTAACCATATCCGGTCTGGGGGTCTGCGGGTCCGGTCGGCAGATTGCCGGTCTGCACGCCTTAACAGACGGGGTCATTAATGAAATCATTGCCCACGCGACGGCCGCCGTATATTTCGACCCGGATGTCGATACGATCTTTGAAATCGGCGGGCAGGATGCCAAATACACCTTTATCACCAACGCGGTCCCTTCGGATTATGCCATGAACGAAGCCTGTTCGGCCGGTACGGGATCGTTCCTGGAAGAGTCTGCTTTTGAAACCCTTGGCGTTCCCATGGAAGATATCGCCGCCATTGCATTAAAAGGACTGCGGCCGCCGAATTTCAACGACCAGTGCGCTGCGTTTATCGCTTCCGACATAAAAAACAGCATCCATGAGGGCATTGCCCAAGAAGACATCATGGCCGGACTGGTTTATTCCATCTGTATGAACTACACCAATCGGGTCAAAGGCAACCGTCCGGTGGGGGCCAAGGTGTTCATGCAGGGGGGGGTATGCTACAATCGGGCCGTGCCC
This sequence comes from Desulfobacterales bacterium, assembly GCA_029211065.1. Lineage (NCBI taxonomy): Bacteria > Pseudomonadati > Thermodesulfobacteriota > Desulfobacteria > Desulfobacterales > Desulfobacterales bacterium. The sequence goes on along the minus strand of JARGFK010000063.1, from coordinate 7,885 downwards.
CTGGCCATGGCCGCACTGGTGGGCAAACCGATTATCGTTCCGCCCGAACCCGGATTGATGGGGGCTTTCGGCGTCGCCCTGGAAGTTAAAAAAAGAATCGAGTTGGGTCTGTTAAAGGACAGAACTTATGATTTAGCGGCATTAGCGGACCGGAGGGTGACTTATAAAAAGTTCTTTACCTGCCGCGGCGGAAAGGAAAAGTGTGATCGGCGCTGCCAAATCGCCACCATCCAAATTGAAGGAAAGACATATCCGTTTGGGGGGGCCTGCAACCGGTACTATAATTTGCGGCAGAACATAAAACACGACACCCGAGAGCTGGATCTGGTCCGGCACCGGCAACACCTCGTATATGAAACCTACGGGGCAGGGGCGTTAAAGCGCGCCGGGCAAAACCGACGGGGGCTAATCGGGTTTAACCGCAGTTTTTTGGTGAACACGTATTATCCGCTGTATGCCAATTTCTTTTCGGAGCTGGGATTTAGACCGGTCCTGCCGGATGTTCCGAGCCCCGAAGGGATTAACCGGAAGAACGCACCGTTCTGCTATCCGGCTGAATTGACCCATGGCTTTTTTAGCGCATTGCTGGATCAGAGAGAGCCGCTGGATTATATTTTCCTGCCCCATTTTAAGGCCGTTCCGGCGCAAAACGGCTATACCAATTCACAGGTCTGCCCATTTGTACAGGGAGAGACTTTTTTTCTGCAGGCAACTTTCGGCCACAGAATACGCGAACTTCAACAAAAAGGGCTGCAACTGCTGACCCCTATGATCAACCTGACCAAGGGGCTGGATCACGCCCGAAAGCCCCTGGTGGAGACGGCGGTCCGGATGGGGCTCTCGCCCAGAGAGGCGGAAAAAGCATTTGGCAAGGCCCTTGGGCAGCAAACCGCTTCTGTGGCAGCAATGAAAAGGGCCGGACGGGAGGCCTTGGCTGAATTGGAGGCCGACCCTGAAAAGATCGCTGTCATCATTTTTTCAAGGCCATACAGCGGGTTTGTTGAAGAAGCGCACATGGGGATCCCCAATAAAATCGCTTCCAGGGGCATTCGGGTCCTGCCTTTTGATTTTCTGAGCTTTGATGATGAGAATGCAAAAGAACACATGTACTGGGGCATGGGGCAACTCCTGCTCAAGGCCGCCAGGGTCGTTAAGCGCCACCCCCAGCTTTTCGGCACCTATATCACGAATTTTTCCTGCGGACCCGATTCTTTTCTGCTGGGGTACTTCAGGGATATCATGGGCCGCAAGCCTTCCCTGACCCTGGAGCTTGACAGCCATACGGCCGACGCAGGCCTTGAGACCCGGATAGAAGCTTTTCTGGATATTGTGGCGGCCTATCGGCAACTGTTGTCTGCAAAGAAGATTGTTTCCAGGCCCAGCCTGTTTGTCCCTGCGCGGACCTTTTTACAGAACGGCGAACCAAAAGTGACTACTTCGGAAAACAAAACCCTGCCCATGAATGATCCGCGCGTAACCCTTCTGTTTCCATCCATGGGCCAGATATCTACCCAGGCCCTTGCCGCCGTATTTAAAGGCAAGGGTTTTCAAGTGGTGGCCCATCCGCCTTCGGATGAAGCCGTCTTAAAGCTGGGTCGGGCCAACACATCCTGTAAGGAATGTTTGCCGCTGATACTGACCACCGGTACGTTGCTGAACTATGTCAACAACGGTAAGCGGCCGGACGAAGTGCTCGTTTATTTCATGCCGACCGGTTCCGGGCCCTGCCGGTTTGGGCAGTACCGCATTTTCATGGAAGACCTGGTCAGACGATATGAACTGCCGAACGTGGCCATTTTTTCGTTGACATCTGAAAATTCCTATCTGGGCCTGGGGACGGATTTTCAACGCCGGGGCTGGTGGGCGGTTGTCGTTTCAGATGTTATGGAGGATGTCCGATCCATGATTCTGGCAAATGCCAAGGATATTGATTCGGCCGTGAACGTTTTTCAGGAAGAATGGAGAGACATACTTTCCGCGCTGACGCATGGCGAATTCGCACGACTTGAAAACCGGCTTGAACGAACCGCCCGGCGGCTGAGCAACATTCCCATGAGGACTGATCCGGCAGAGGTTCCCAAGATTTCCCTGGCCGGAGAAATTTTTGTCAGGCGCGATTACCTGTCCCGTCAGTATTTAACAGAGCGCCTGGCAAAAAACGGTTTTGCCAGCATTTGCGCGCCGGTGGCGGAGTGGCTGTATTATTCCGACTACCTGATGGACAGCGGACTGGCCGACTATCGAATGAACGGACTGGAAAAGATGGAGTTTCTCGTTAAGAAGAACACCATGCGGCATTACGAAAAACGGATCAAGTCCATTCTGTCCCGCTCAGGGTTGGTGACGGCAGAACCCGTCGATATCCCTAATATCATCCGAAACGCTTCGCCGTTCATTTCACCCAATTTGGGCGGAGAAGCCATCCTGACCGTGGGCAGCGCCATGACGGAAATAGCGACCCATACCTGCGGCGTCATTGCGATCGGGCCGTTTGGCTGTATGCCCAATCGTCTGGCAGAGTCCATTTTGAATGAAATCATGAACCGGGGCGTAAAATTGACCATTGATCGGGGGGACCAGCGCCTTCATCAGACGCTGGCTGATATGGAGGAATTGCCGTTTCTGGCTGTCGAAAGCGACGGTTCTCCCTTTCCCCAGGTGATTGACGCAAAACTTGAATCATTTTGTCTACGGGCAGGGCGACTTCATCAGCGCATGCTTTCCGTCCGTCAGGGTGCGGGCAAAAAGAAGAAAGGCAGATTCAATTTTATCCCGCAGCAGGCTGCAACTCAGCCTTTACGGGGTGTTAAAACAAAGGCGGAGGGCAGCGAAGAATCTCTTTGGGCGAGGCAAAGAAAATTCCTTGACAGTTGAAGGAACATTTTTTATAAATATCTAAAAATAAAAGATATAAAAATCTGTTCCACATCAATAACAAAACCAAATCAAAACCAATTTATTTAAATTGCGCAGGGGATATGGAAAGAATGAGCGAAGTTGAGACCTGCCGAGATTTAACCGTTTTTCCATAAGCCGATCTCGATATTTCCGCAAGCTGACCTGGTCCTTGATCACATTATTCTTGAAGACAAGCCCTGTTTTTAAAGTTCTTTTCTTTTAATTTTAAACTAATCGTTGCAACTTAATTTTCAATTTATTTCAGGAGGCATCCGTGAAAGCAAGCGCAATGGCGTTCATCCGATTTGCTGCAATGATAACAGTTTTTTTACTTGCCATGGATATTGCCGCCGTTAATGCCCAGGTCCCGCAGCAAGGTGATTTGGGCATGGTGTTGATTAAAAAGATCGTATTCAGCGGCAATACGGTTGTCGACACCGTAACACTTCAAAAGGTGGTGGAACCCTTTATCGACCGGGAACTGACCCTGCAGGAGATGAGTGAACTGGCCGACCTGATTACCATGAAGTATCAGGAAAACGGCTATATTCTGGCACGGGCCTATCTGCCGGAGCAGGAGATTCAAGACGGGGTTTTAAAAATCTCCATTGCCGAGGGTAAAATCGGCCAGATAAAAGTTACCGGGAAAACCCATTATCAGGACCGGGTCATTAAACGCTACTTCGGGCAGCAGGAAAAACACGGGGTCGTCAAGGAATCGCTTCTGGAAAAGGGGCTCCTGCTGACCAAGGAAATGCCGGAGATTGATACGGAGGTGATTTTAAAGGGGGGTGAAAAACCGGGCACGGTGGATGTCATCCTGGATACCAAGGACAGTTCGGCCTTGACGTTTTCCGCCCACATGGGGGTTGACTACAATAATTTCGGATCCGAGGCCGTCAGCGTCGACCGGTTCGGTACATCGATTGATATTATGGATCACAACTGGGGCACCGAGCTGAAATTAAGAGGGGTTACCGGCAAAAACTTATCGGATTCCGGTCTGGGAATTGCCGATCTAAGCATTCCGGTAAACAGCTACGGCACCCGCATCGGAGCCTCTTATCTGGACGGCGCCTATGCTGTCGGGCAGGAACTCACCGATTTGGGATTGACGGGCCGAACTGTCATTTACGGGGCCAATATTTCTCAGCCCATCTTTAAGGAGAAAAATTCTGAATTAAAGGCCGTGCTGGCTTACGAGAATAAACAGACCAAGAACCAGGCTTTCGAAGTAACCCAGAGTTCGGACGTGTTGAACACCTATACCGCAGGCCTGGATTTTAATAATCTGGACCGCTTTTTGGGTAAAAACATTGTTAATTTTCAGTATGTCCACGGCCGGCTGGATCAGAATGAAAAAAATATTCCCAGCCGACAGAATGCCGATGCCTATTTTGACCGGCTGAAGCTGAATGCCACCCGCATACAGCGGATCTTCGGCAATACCAATATCATGGTGCGGGGCAGCGGCCAGTTCAGCAACTACCGGCTTCTGCCCATCGAGCAGTTTGTCATCGGCGGTTACGGCACTGTCCGGGGCTATGATCCTGCCACCTACCTGGGGGATTCGGGATATTATGTTTCAACTGAGCTCATGTTTGCGCCCCCCTTTATCGGTGACAAAACCCTTTTTGGTCAGCGGGTGGCCCAGCTGGCGCAGTTTGCCCTCTTTTACGACCACGGCGGCGCTTTTACGACCAAGACGGAATCGGATGAAATCGGTTCGGAATTCTTAGGCGGCTATGGCGGCGGGTTCAGGTTATATTACAAGGATATTTTTACGTTTAAATACGACATCGGCATTCCGGTCGATCGGGAGGAGGGTAAAGACTACTTTATCAACTACTTCATGATTTCTTTAAATTTATTTTAATAATAAATGGAAGGAAAAGAAACGAAACTCTTGCGGGTTCTTGCGGTTGGAGACGGAGCTGACATCCGTGATTTTTATGATGAAGTGTTCCATCTGCACAACCGGCGCTTTCAATCTGGAATTGCTTTTGAACCGACAGTCTGTACTTTAGAGACGGCAGCCGTTGAAACGGTGAAGAGAGCGATGGCCCAAAACAATCCCTTTGCGGTTGCACTGATCCATTTGCCGAAGGAAGGGGAAGCGATTGCCATCGGGTCGGCGGCGCAGATCCACCAGATTGATCCGGCTGTGAATTTTGTGATCCTAGCGGCGTCGGCGGATCATTTTAAGGAAATCAAGGAACGGATGCCGCTGACGCATAAAATGCTCTTAATTAAAAAGCCGTTTCATCCAGAATCGGTGATGCAATTGACCGGGGTCATGGGCGCTCTGTGGCTGTCGGAAAAAGCGCTGCAACGGGTCAACCGTGAGATGCGGGATGTCAGCAGGGAGTTGATGGAGACCAACGATGCGCTGTCGGTTCTGGCAAGAAATTTGGAAAGGAGCCGCCGGAATTCTGAAAGCCGCATGATCCAGCGGATACGGACCCTTATCATGCCGGTTATCCAAAAACTCCGGCACGAAAAAGGATTGAAGCGATTTAAACCGGACTTGGACCTTTTAAACGCCTATATCGAAAGCCTGACGACGGACCTGGCAGCGGACTTGAAAATGGCAGCCATGCTGTCCAGAACCGAGATTCAGGTGGCGTCTTTGATCAAAAACGGGATGGCCAGCGAGGAGATCGCCGCACATTTGAACATTTCACTTTTTACGGTAAAAACGCACCGCAAGAATATCCGCAGAAAGCTGGACATCCAAAATTCCGGCGTCAACCTGCGGTCGTACCTTGAGTCGGGTTTAAAAGAAGTCTGAATTCAGACAGGATTTACAGGATGCAGAAGATCTTTTTGCCTTTCCGGTAGAAAGGCAAAAAACTTATCGTTGCATGAGGGAGCCAACTCAAGGAATTAGCAGAAAAATAAACATATTAAGATATCATGGGGAAGATATTACCGATAAACGCGTATTTGAGCTTTACCCTGTGGAATAGGTTACACATTCCACAAGGCAGGCGCCGAAATTGGGCAAAAGGGGGCGTTAGGCAAAGGTCTCGAAAAGGGGTATATAAAGTACCCATTCTATACCCCCAAAAATCATCCTTGATGTCTGGAATTGTATTTAGTCTAATGGCAACTGCATTCAAATCTGTTGGGACCACCTCCAAAGGGGAGTCGCCCCAAGGATTCAGGGGTTCCGGGGTCCAAGTGAAATGAGAATAAGCTATAAAGCTGGGAGGCTGGAAATAATAAAAGGCCGTTCCATTTGGTTCCCCCTTTGAAAAAGGGGGATAGGGGATTTTAAAATTGCCTCAGAGTAGTAGGAGAGATACCGCCATGGCGCAGGAGCGTAGAGAAAAAGAAAGACGACAGCCCAAGGCAACGACTTTTGTGGCGTTGCGGCCTGAATTTATAAAACTGGGAAAGCTCAAGGACATCAGCAGCAGCGGCCTGTGTTTTGAATACATAGCTAAAGGGGAAGTCTCCCCGGGGCGGGATTCCATTGAAATGGATATGTTCATCAGCGGCAACGGCTATTACCTGCCCAATGTGCCCTGCCGGCTGGTATATGATGTTAAAAAAACAAAGGAAATGACATTCATGGTCGGCCTGGAATACCGGCGCTGCGGCCTGCAGTTTACCCGGCTGTCGGAGAAACAGATGGATCAGCTGGAATATTATTTAACGCAGCACACCGCCGAAATGGGATAATTAGGAAACCGTATTGCACTTTTTTATTTGACAGGATTAACAGGATTTTACGATCTGTTTCACAGCTTTCGGAAGGAGCTGAGAAAGAACCATTAACTGCTGGCAAAAAGGAACATAAGACTTCATGTAAATGTAAGTGGGGGACGTTTACATGGCCCAGCAAAAACCTTTCTTTCGAAGAGGGTACGTTTATTTGCCTTTCTTCCGGAAAGGCGAAATATCTGGGTGATCCTGTAAATCCTGTCTAAAATTATAAGATTATAACCGATTCCATCTTAAGGTTAGTTTTACAATCAAGACGGAGGTCGACAATGATGCGGCATATTATAGGTAAGAAAGCAACCCGGATTTTACTGCTTTTCATGGCCTATTCGTTGATGTTCCCTTTCCATATTTTTGCCCTGCCCGAGGGTGGGTCAGTTGTTGCCGGACAAGCCCGGATCGCCACGCCGGATACGCGCAACATGACCATCAATCAGGCCACAAACAAGGCCATCATCAACTGGCAGAAATTCGGCATCAACCCCCTTGAAGCGGTCCGGTTCTTCCAACCCGGCGCATCGTCCATCGCCTTGAACCGCGTCGTCGGTATCGACCCCTCCATCATCAACGGCCTGCTGTCGGCCAACGGTCGCATATTCGTCATCAACCCCAACGGTCTCCTAGTGGGACCCACCGGCCAGATCAACGTCAATTCCTTTCTGGCCAGCACCCTTAACATCAACAACGAAGATTTCCTTTCCGACCGTTTTGTTTTCTCTCAGAGTCTGGGGCAATCCCTGGCCTCCATCATCAACCAGGGGACAATAACAGCGGCCGACGGCGGAAGCGTTTCTCTGTTTGCTCCGGCGGTGCGCAACGAAGGCACTATTGTTGCCAATTTCGGCAAGGTCTTTCTGGGCGCCGGCGAGCAGGTGACCTTAAGCTTTGCGGGCAACGACCTGATTAAGTTTGCGGTGGATGAAAGCGTTAAAGACAAAGTCCTGGGGCCGGATGGGCAGCCCATGGCCGATTCGGTCGGCAATACCGGCGCCATCAGCGCCGACGGCGGCGAGGTTATTCTTAAAGGGCGTACAGCTGCCGACCTGGTGCAGTCGGTGGTCAACAACTCAGGCGTTATTGAGGCCAAATCGCTGGTGAACCAGGGCGGGGTGATCAAGCTGGAAGGGGATGGAGAAAATATCACGGCCAACAGCGGGACACTGGATGTATCCGGCAAAGAGGAAGGGGCCAAAGGCGGCATCGTTTATGCCCTGGGGAGCAAGGTCGGTCTCTTCGGCTATGGAAAAATCAATGCCTC
>JARGFK010000062.1 GCA_029211065.1 Desulfobacterales bacterium | reverse complement strand
AAGGCGTGGCTTCAGGAGCATAGCAGCGCTATGTAACTGAAGCCGCAACGCGGCAGGCAGGAAAAATGGCAAGCGAGATGCGACAGTTCAGAGTTGACACGACGCTAGCGTTTAAACAACATGAATAATCCTTCCGGTATAAAATTTTCCAGGGAATCTTGTGACTTTTCGCGGAACCAAGAGCCATGGGACATATCACTCATTAGAGCTCGAAAACGGGGCATGAAACGCCTGCCCTTATCTTTTTGACAACATTTCCCGAAAGGAGCCGCGTCACCCTGTTTTTATGGCCCTCCAACACAATCAGAGCGCAATCCTCTTCAAGGGCAACGGCGACAATTTTTTCCGCGGGTTCACCATACTCCAGCCGTATATCAATGGCGATTCCACTCTGCGAGGCGATTTTTCTCACGGCCTGCATATACTCATCCTTGCCTCCCTCAATAACCTCCCGGAGATTACCGATGCCGGTGAGATGCAACTCCCCTTCATATAGAGGCAATACCTTGAGCGCGATCAGGCGTATCTTTTCCTTATCGGGACAGGTCAACTTGATCGCCTCGGTGACCAGGTCAGGAGAGTTGTTGATCACCACCAATATATTTTTTCCAACAGGGGTATAAGTTTCGGACGAGTCCCGCCTTGCGGGACTCAACTCAGCTTTCTTTCTCATCATCCATTCAATTCCTTGCAGGCGATTTCTATTTTTTCAAGGAGTTCATCCAATTCGATCGGCTTCAGGCAATAGTCGCCGGCCCCGTATTCCAGACCGCGCAACCCGGTCTGCATTGAGGCATGCCCGGTCAGCATGATGACCGCCATTTCGGGCCAACGCTGTTTTATTTCACGCAGGCATTGGATGCCGTCCTTGCCGGGCATCATGACATCAAGCACCACGACATCGGGCCAACCGGTTTCAAGCACACCAAAGGCCTCGTCGCAACAGGCAGCGCTTTGCGCGCCATACCCGCGCCGAACAAGGCGCTTTAGAGCGGTCTCCAGAAAATCCGGCTCGTCATCAACAAAAAGGATATTGAGCGATTGTTTCATATGCGCGTCTCCTTCAATTCCGGTGCGATTATCGTATCGATGTCGGTCAAAATTTTCCGCTGGTATTTGCCGACCATTTCCTGATCGTCCATGACCATGTCGATCTGGCGGGTGTGGATCAGCAGGTAGCCGAGGATCTTCAAGCGTGGCACCAGATAATCCGTTGATTTTTTCTCGATTCGAGCGGTCAGAGCGTCAACCTTCTGCTCGACCCGAAAATCGTACTGCTCAAGGATATTCCGCAAGAGCTGAACCCGGATAAACCGGCGGCCCTGGTCGGCGGCCCCGCCCTTGAACTGGAAACTTATATAATTTTCGGTGAGCAGATCGCTTAAATGGGCTTCCACAAGGGCGAAATGGTAGCCAAGCCGCACGTTCAGATTGCAGAAGTTTTTCGAAATCATGAAAAAATTGCGGGTGGTCAGGCCGGAGCGCACCGCCGGATCGAGTTCCCGGTTCATGGTTGATTGAAAAAGGATGGCGCCAAACCCTTTCAAGCTCACCGGCGGCGGCCCCTGCCAGGGGATGGCGGTCATCCCCTCCCAGAGAGCCAGCATGGGGGGGGAAACAATCTGGTCTATGTTGACGAATTTTCCCCGGTGGTCAAAGCCCTCCGCAAAGCCGTCGTCAAGATCGATGACCCACCATTGGAAGGGCGTTTCCCCAACCAGTTGCTTGGCCGCCTTTTCCGAAAAATGAAACTTCGCCCCGAACGAGAACATTTCGGAGACGGCTTTTTCATGGCAAAAGCGGGTCAGGTCATGCAGGGTTGTGCAGGAAGATGGGCGAAAATATATCGAGGCCGGGTCGGTAAGATGGAGCGGGGTGATGTGCCGCAGCACCTCGGTCAGCACCTTGTGCATCGGGCTGCCCTTCATCAGGTCCGGCTGCCGCCCGGAGCGGGCCAGCAAATCGTCGCGCCTGCCGTTATGAATGTGGCCCGCGGCGGCATCGACGGTAATAATCTGATCGTTATGAAACATGGATGTCGCCCCTTTCACCCCGAAAAGAGCGGGAATCCCGAATTCCCGGGCGACCGTGGCCAGATGCGCCGCGACCTGCCCGGTTTCGCTGATGATCGCTGCCGCTCTCGGCAGAAGCGCCGCCCAATCCGGCAGCGGATGTTCGACGACCAGGATGGCTTCCTTGGGGAACCGCAGCAGATCCAGATCGGAACGGACAATAAAAACAGGCCCGGAGGCGATTCCGGGACTCACCGGTACGCCCCCCCCAAGCAATGTATCCTTGCCGGGGGCCATGTTTCTTTGGCAAGATTCCTGCGGGATGGTCCCGTTTTGGCCGAGGGGACGGCTCTGCAGGATCATCAATCTGTCTTGCCCGTCAATGGCCCATTCGATATCCTGCGGCGCCCCGAAATGAGTTTCCAGGCGAAGAGCGGCATCAACCAGTTCCCGCAATTGAGCGGCCGAGAGAATGGGTTCCCCGGCGGGACTTGCGCGGCATTCTTGCGCCAGAATGTGGTGATCGGCTCGCCGGCTCACCTGATACATATCCGTATCGCTGCTGCCATCGACAACCTGGCCGGCCATTCCTTGCGCGGCAATGACAACCGCGTATGGGCTGCGCAAATCCGCCGGCGCGTGCGAATAGATGACGCCGCCGATCCTGGCCTCCACCATGGCCAGGCAACCGACGCACATGGTGACGTCCTGATGCCGGAATCCCCGTTGCAGCCGATAGATAATCGCCTGGCTCCTGTACTTGCCCGCTATGATTTCCTTATAGGTTTCGACCAGCAGATCTTCATCGACATCCAGCCGGGTCCGGTACTGGCCGGCAAAAGAGGCGCGACCGCTGTCTTCGCCGATGGCGCTGGAGCGCATGGCCACCAGAAGCCGATGGCCGGACCTGTCGGCCAGTCGTTCATAGGCGTTGCCGATCTCCCGTTCGAGCTCTTCGGGCAGGGGTGCTTTCGTGATCAGTTGCTGGATGGCCGCGCTTGTCGTGTACAGCTCTTCGAGATTATCCGTGTGGCAGATGGTCAGGAGCCGGTTGATTTCATCGCGGAGCCCGCTGTGGGCGAGAAAAGCACGGGAAGCGGACGCCGTAATCACGAAACCATCGGGCACCGAAAGCCGCACCCGGTTGCGGATCTCGCCGAGATTGGCCATCTTTTCACCGACCAGATCGGCGGACTCCTTGTCAATCCGGTCAAATCCCACCACAAAAGGGCAATCGACGACCGCGGGCTGTCTGTCCAGGATTTCCTGCAGGTTTCCGGACACAACATTGAAGGCCTCGGTCAACCCGCCATATCTGCCGCCGGCAAGCTCCTGCAGCCGCTGAATCATTTTGAAAACGTTCACATCCACGGCAGTGCAGCGGCCGCGGACAAAGGTCATTCCGAACGGACGACCGCTGTTGAGGGTCTGCTCCATCTCCGCCATCAATTCGAGGGCAATGTTATTGGCGGTAAGCAGAGCCCGGAATTTCCGGTAGTTTTCCCGAAACAATTGGCGCAGGGCGTGAATATCTTGGTCAAGCGGCCGCCCGCGGCCGAAAAAACCTGCAAGAATCTCTGGAAGACGTTTGAAACCCGGCATAACTCACTTTTCTATCAATATTTTTCACGTAGAAACATGCTTTCCCATTGTTATACCAAAAGGGCATAAGTTTCGTAAGTACCCTAAAGGGCATAAAAGCAGACGAGCTGCTCAACTAAACCTGAATCCGTGAGCGTTCGAGAACGGTGCAGATGCAAGGCGGCAACGATGTTGATTATACTAATGGTATATCAACGAGTTGCCAACGCGGCAGATGCACCGTTATCGGGCGCCCCGCAGGGCGGCGGGGTGAATCATGGCTCCCCTTGGGAAAAACGCTTATTTAATGCAATTACAAGCTGATAAAGTGAAATCCCCCACGAAGCCGTCACGGATTCAGGCTAAAGCTTTATCACCTGCGGACTACCAAATAAAAAGCGGCATCAGGGGCCGAGAAATGTATCGACCCTGATGCCGCTCCTGCAACGCGCACAGAGGGGAGTGGTCTCCGGCGCAGCGCTTCATCAATGCTCCAGCTTCAATCCCCAGCCCTCGAACATAAAGAGGATGGAAAAGCCGAACCACAGTGTATACAGCACATATCCCGCCAATGAGGCGATGACAATGCCCAGCTTGGATTTGATATCCTCGGCCTGGATGCCGTAGTAATTATAGGCCGGCTCCACCGCCTTGGCCTGTACCTGATTGACGATCTTGGCCTCCTTGAACATCTTCTGTTTGTTGAGGTTCTTTTCCGCGGCGCTCATGGCGTTCCACAGGTCATACAGGGCCTGTTTGGCGTCATAGCCGTACTTGGCGGAAATTTTTTCGCCGTTATTATTGAACATGGCGTCGGCATCTGCGATTACATCCGCCAGGATCGCCCCCAGATCTCCACTTACCTTGACGTTCTCCCCTTCGACCGAGACCGTGGTCTGGGCCTCATCGATTCGAAAAAGGCGGGCGGTCCGCTCGGCCTGGGCGCCGTCCTCGGCCTTGATGGTCAGATCAACCTGCCGGCCTTCAAAAGGTTTGATCTTTTCCTGCATGGTCGGGATATAGTAGGCCGATTTCTTGGAAATGGTATTGTAGAGGTTGTCCATGTAATTGAGAATATTGTCGCCGCCGCCGAATATCGGCGACATGCCGATGGCAAAAACAATCCAAAAGGCGATGAACAACAACAGTCCGCCGGTAAATTCCTTTTTATGGGCAATCATGCGTGCACCTCCTCGCCCTTCAGCGTCTTGATATTCTTTAAAAATGTTCCGATTACCCAAACGGCGAAGATGGCGATGACCGCGAAAAAGAGATAGATGCCGATCTGTTCCAGTATCTTCGCAGTGGAGTCGGACATGGAGATAACCTCCATCTTGGCGAGCTTGCCGGGCAGGGCGAAGACCCGGTTGATGAAACCGGCCAATACCGCCATGGCATAAAAGCCGCGGATGGTGGTGCCGGAGACCACCTTGGTGACCAGGGAACCGATCTGGATGCCGACGAGCGAGCCGAGCAGCATGCCGATGGCCAGGGTGTAAAAGATGAAACCGTAGATGGCGTACTGGCCGAGACCGGCGTAACCGGCGGTAAAAATAATCTGGAAGATGTCAGTCCCTACCGTGGTGGCCGAGGAAACCCCGAGACCGTAGACAAAGATCGGGAAGGTCAGAAAACCGCCGCCGACCCCCATGATTGCCGCGGCCAGGCCGACGATGGCGCCGCTGATCACCAGAAAGATGGCGGATATCTTACGGCCGCCGGGCACCACGCCCTGGTCGAAATGGAGCATGGGCGGAATATTCATGCCCTGCAGTTTCTGGGAAAAGCCGGTCATCTCCTCTTCGCCTTTCTTGGACGTGGCCTGCTTGGTTTCCGGCGAGAAGGTGGCCTTGGCGGGTTTTCTGGCTTTCAGAAAATCAAGCAGGGCGTAGGTGCCGAGAAAGCCCAGCATGATGACATAGATTGTCGTGATGAAGGCATCGCTCAAGACCGGGTTCTTTTCATACAATGCCCGGTTGAGATACCCGCCTGCCGTGGCGCCGCCGATGGAACCGATCAGAAAGGTCCCGGCGAGAGAGACGGAAATATTGCCCAGTTTCCGGTGCAGGACGCTGCCCATGATCGCCTTGGCGAAGATATGAAAAAGGTCGGTGCCGACCGCCATAATACCCTTGACCCCCGCGCTCATCAGGGCCGGGGCGATGATAAAGCCGCCGCCGGCGCCGATGCAGCCGGTAATCAGGCCGGCCCCCAAGCCGACCCCGATAGAAGCAAAAAAGATTGAATTCGTGAAAAATGCCGGACTGTATGCTTTATGGCCGCCCAGAATATCCGGCAGCGCTCCGGCAATTTCTCCGGCGAAGGCTACGCCGCCGATGATGATTGGAATGAGCAGCAGGCCGAGAATGGCCAGCCTTCTGCGGTCCCCCATGATCCGTTGTGATGTTTCGATTTCCCATTTCGCGTGGGCGCGGGCGCCCATCATCATGAAATGGCCCAGTTCTCTGAAAAAGTTCATTTCTTGTTTCTCCTCCTGTTTGATTAATAATAAAAAAGTAATATTGAGTATTTTGAATGCGCTTCGCTGAACCTACCGGTTTCCATCTCAAGACGGTTCTGGGGATCCACGTGCCTGTTCTTCATTGCCGGCAAGCAGTTTTGCGAGAAGGTTTTCGAACTCTACCGGTTTAAGAAGATATTCGGCGGCCCCTTCCGCCAAACCTTTCTCTCCGGTGACAACCGAGGCCTGTCCGGTGAGGATCAGTACCCGGATCTCCGGCTTGATTCTTTTTATTTCACGCAACACCGAGTTGCCGTCCATGTCGGGCAAACCCATATCGAGCAACACCGCATCGAAGTTACCCTTCCGTACTGAATCGATGGCCGCACTTCCGTTGTGGGCCGCTTGACAGGGCACACTCCGTCTCCTGAGTCTTTTCATCATGGTGGAGACGAAATCTTCTTCATCGTCGACTATCAAAAGAGATGGGTTATTCATTGCATAAGCCCTTTGATATATCGCCTCTGGGGAGGCTTTTGGTGTCCGTTGATTTCCCGGCCGGGAGAACGACGGTGAACACACTTCCCCCTGTCTCCCCGTTTCTGGCCAGAATCTCGCCGCCAAGACGCTGCATGATGCTGTATGAAATGGAAAGGCCGAGCCCGGTGCCTTTTTCTTTTTCCTTGGTGGTGAAAAACGGGTCGAAGATCCTTTTGAGGTCATCCCCGGAGAGCCCCGGCCCGGTGTCCGCGAATTCAATGGTGAGTCTGTCGGCTGTTCTGCCGGTCGACACGGTTATCGCGCCATCTTCGCCAACGGCATCGATGGCGTTATTTAAAATATTGAGAATTACCTGTTGAAGCTGCGCTCCATCGCTGAACACCTGACCGATTTCCGAAAAATTTTTCCTGATCAGGATCCGGTGTTTCCGCGCTTCGTTTTCAAGAAAAGACACGGTTTCGTCCAGCAATTTGTTCAGGTCGACAAGTCCCCGTCCGCTCTCTTTGCGGGAAAAGCCAAGAAGCCGGTGAGTGATGGCGCTGGCCCTCTTCACCTGGTCCCTGATTTTACCGGCCGCATTCCTGTACTCTTTAAGGTTTTCCAACTGCCGTTCCCGGTCGTCATCAAGCAGCTCGTCAATCCAGCCGGCCTGATCGCCGATGATCTGCAACGGGTTATTGATTTCGTGGGCCACCCCAGCGGCCAACCGGCCGACCAGGCCCATTTTTTCGGCCTGGCGGATGCGGTTCAGCAAACCGATTCTCTGACCGTCGGCTTTTTCAATCTGGTTGACCATGGTGCGAATCAGTACCGTCGAGACCACGAGAATGATCAATGCGGCGCAGATAATGATCACAAAATCACGGTTTCTCGCCTGATAAAATTCCTTGAGCGAGGTGTCGATATCGGTTTTAAGCACCAGCAGCCAGGCACCGTTATTGAGCCGGGCTGTGGCATAAAGGCTGTTCTGCCAGGCGTGGACATCGCCTCCTTCTCCCGCCTGCATGAGCATGGCTTGCTCCGCCTTTGGCAACGCAGTCAGGCCAAGCCGACTCGGCGTCTGGAATTCACCTCCGATGTTAACGAGATAGGCGTCGCCGCCGGGGCCGACTTCGGCGCTTTCAAGCAGTTTATTGAATAGTTCCGAATTAACGGTGGCGCGCAACAACCACGACCGGTCCGGCGAGGCAACCGCGACCACAAAGTGCGGCACCCCTCTGAATCCTTCAAAAACATCACTGATGTATCTGCCGTTTTTCATCGCTTCCGAGAACCAGGGGCTGGCGCCATAATTCTTATCAAGCAGCTTTTGTTTGAATGGGCCGACATAGGCGAGATGACGGCCCGATTCATCAATCACGCCCAGATCGATGATGACCTTGCTGGAATTGATGGCTGCAAAAACTTTATTTAACGCCCCCGGTTTTTCCAGCTCGGCTTTCGAATGCAATGCAACCAGGCTTGAAAGAATATCCTCTTGACTGGACAAAAAGAGATCAATGACCTCCTTTCTGCTTTCCGCCAGACTGGCCAGTGACAGGGATGTCTGTTTCTGCCAGGATTGCCGGTAGAAATGTGACGATGTCCAGCTGATAACCAGAAGCGGTGTAAGCGAAATGACAATGACCAGCATCACGAACAGATTTTTCTGCCTGGCGTAATACGAGGTCTTGGAGCGCACTTTCAACGCGTCGGCGGGAATGGTGGCGCTGTACAATTTCATGCCCCGCTCCCCGCAACCTCTTCCCGATCAGGCAGCATCAGCCCTTGCTCTGGCCGGTCGAGGCCTCATGCTTTTTGATTTTCCGCCATAATGACACCCGATCGATGCCAAGGACCTCCGCCGCCTTGGTGCGGTTATAGTCAAAATGAGAGAGCACCCGGTGGATATACTCTCGTTCCAGTTCTTGCAGGGTAGGGAAATGCTGGTCCGAAGGCAGGTGCGCCGATTGGATTTTTGGGCGATCAATTTCTTTGACAACGATATCGATTCCGCTGATTACCAGGTGCGTTCCATTGGACCGCAAAGAAGCTGGACGAATGGAGCCGGCCACAGGTTTTCTTTTTCTTCTCTCCTTCATTTTTTCATCAGCTCCCTGGCCGTGTCATGCTCGCCCGCTTCGGCAAAGGCCGCCGCCGACATGCTCCCGATCTTTTTTTTGGCCTGAGCCGCGGCGCGGATGCGATCGACCAGCAACTCGATGTCAACCGGTTTTTTCAGATAATCAAAGACGCCCAGCCGGCGCGCTTCGGATTCGTCAAGATCGTTGCCGTGACCGGTCTGAATGATGACCTGAATTTTCGGGTACTTGCTTCGCACCCGCCGGAGCACTTCCATGCCGTCTATTCCGGGCATTTTCAGGTCAAGAATCATGACATCCGGCTCACAACCGTCGACAACGGAAATGGCCTGTTGGCCGTCAAGAGCGGTATTGCTTGCCAGATCGCGCAGTTCGAGTCTTTCGGCCAGGGTTCTGACGAAATCTTCTTCATCGTCAACAAGTAAGAGTTTGATGTCGCTCATTTCTTCTCCTTTTCTCTGTCGGAATCGCCTGTGTTTTTGCCCGGATCTTTCTTGGCGGATAAACCTCTCTCTTTTGTGCTGCTGCTGGAACCATTGAGTATTTCCAGGGCTGTCTCGAATTCGCTGGCCTGGGCAAAGGTGGCGGCACTCATCGCATCTTCAAAAACCGAAAAGATTGAGCGTTTCGCCTGTTTTTTCTGCCTTTTCCTGCTCCGTTTCAGCGCCTTATTAATTCTTTCTCTTAAAGTCACGGTGTCAAACGGCACCAGCAACTCGTCTCCGGCTCCGGACCGCATGCCCTCAATCGACCCGCTGATGTTGCCGCTTCGATTGACGATCAATGCTTCCGCGAAGGGCATCAGCGGTTTAATCGTGTTGAAATAGTGCAGGGCTTCAGTTGCCTTTTGCCGGACATCGATCAGTGCGACATCAATTGCCTTGCGCTGAGAAGGGAAAACTTCCCCGATTCCGAGGCAGAAAACGTCCGCACCCCACTCCTTCAACTTCAGGCCTAGAGTATCCTTGAGCGCCTGGTCATCGGTTAGAATCAGGAACAGGGACTTATTCCAGTTCACGGCCGCACGAACCTCATATTTTCTTGCACAATCGGATTACGAAATCTCAGCCGGCAGAAGTCCATACGTGACCCGAACGCCGCTTAAGCCGACCACATCGAGAAAACTATTTTTGGCCTGCGGAACAGGATGTTCATCAAGAAAGAGCAGAGCCTCCCGGTCGAGTCCGGCTTCCGCAAAGGTCACGGCCATGAATATTTTTTGCAGCCAGCTTATTTTGGCGTTTGGCCGCGAGGCAGGCATCATTTCACGGGCAATATCCCATTCCCCTGCTTCAGCGAAAGTGATTGCGGTCATCCAGTTCCGTTTCATGTCGGTCGTGATCTTCATGACGGTTTCTCCTTGTTGATGGCATGAGTAACTCAACACTTCATCGCTAATCTTAAGCAAAGAACATGCCACGAAGAAATTTCACGTACAATCAACTATTTATGTTATCGCGGCAAAATCCACGGTCCGAGTTCGAAACCGAATGAGACATACAGAAACATCTTGAAACAAATGGTGCGCAATCCATAAAGCCACTCCCTCGGGCAGTGGCGCCGCAACCAGGCTGCCATACGGTTTGTCTTGCAAACTCATAGGAATAAGCCAGGACCCCGGCAAAACAATGATTGATTTTGTTCTGCCGGCGGGGTAAAATGTGGAACAATTCGGAACAGCATTCCGCAAGCATCTTCTCCAGAACAGGGACGAAACGATTATTTCTTCGAATTTATGAAAAAGATTCCACTTAACAATATTATCAATGGCATCCCTCACGCCGTAGCCATCCTGGACGAGCAACTGCGCATCCAGGCAATGAACAGCGCGCTGGAAAACCTGTCCGGCTACAGCGCCTCCGAGGCACAAGGAATACTTATCGACTATATTCTCCGGGCCGACGTCGGCGCCAAGGAGCTTGGCGCCGCTTTTGAGGACGAAAAGTTTTTTTCCCATGAAGGAAACACCATCAGCGCCGCGCGCAAGAAGGTCGCCGTACGCATCAGCGCCTCGCCGCTGAAGGACAGAAAGGAGCAAATCGCCGGTCTGCTTGTTTTTGTGGAGGACATCACCTTTCTACGTGAGCTTGACGAAAAGGTACACCATCGCTCTACTCCAGGGGGGATTGTAGGACACAGCCGGGGAATGCAGGAAATCTTCGAACTGCTGCCGGTGTTGGCCGCCACCGACGCCACTGTTCTTATTACCGGCGAAACCGGCACCGGCAAGGATCTCCTGGCGGAGACCATCCATCGGGTCTCCAAGCGGGCGCAGTATCCATTCATCAAGGTCAATTGCGGCGCCATCCCCGAAAGCCTGCTTGAATCCGAGCTTTTCGGGCACAAGCGCGGCGCATTCACCGGAGCGCACAACGATAAACCCGGCATGTTCCGCCTGGCCCAGGGCGGCACGATCTTTCTTACGGAAATAGGAGATCTGCCGTTGCTCTTGCAGGTCAAGCTGCTCACCGTTCTCGACGACCGGGAATTTTTCCCCCTCGGCAGCACCAGCAAAACCAATGTGGATGTGCGCATTATCACCGGGACGCATCGCGATTTGAAACAGCTGGTCCAGGACGGCGGCTTCCGGGAGGACCTCTTTTACAGGCTGAATGTGCTAAGGGCTCATCTACCCCCATTGCGGGAGCGGGGTGATGACATCAGGCTGTTGCTTGATCATTTCCTTGGGGAGATCAGCGCCGGGGCCAAGAAGAACATCAAGGGGTTTACCAGGAAGGCTTATGACATCCTGGAAAGTTATGACTTTCCGGGGAATATCCGGGAACTCCGAAATATCGTGGAATTTGCGGTCAGCATGTGCCGAGAGGGCTGGATCGACATCAATCACCTGCCGACAAATATCCTGTTACCGAAGCCCCCCGCTCTAACCAGGCAGCCGGATGAAATGGGAAAAAACCGCCGGGAAGCCTCAGCCGGCACACCCGTCTCGAATGACATCCCCATAACGGGAGCCAGCTGGCCTGAAATAGAAAAGCAGAAAATCCTGACCGCCCTGTCGAAAACCAACGGCAATCGCACGAAAGCGGCCAAACTGCTTGGCTGCGGCAGAAGCACATTGTGGCGGAAAATCAAACAGCACAAAATCGGATGAAGGCGCCATGACAAAAATCCTCCTGACCCTGACCAACGACATGATTGCCCCACGTTTTGACCTGGCCACCGAGGTGCTTATCGTGGCCCGCGAAAACAAGCAGATATCCGGCAACCCGAAGTCCATGCTTCTTCCCGGGCCTTCGGCGGACGAACTCTGCGGGCTGATCCTCAAGGAGGATATTTCCATCCTGGTCTGCGGCGGCATCGAGGAAGAACATTGTCAGTTTCTCACCTGGAAAAGAGTAACGGTGCTGGACCGGGTCATCGGCAAGAGCGAGGATGTCATAAGACAGGTGCTTGACGACACACTGCACCCGGGCGACATTGTGAAAAAATCCGCCCGGACAAAAGGAGGGAGTAAACAATGAAAAGATTTTTTCCGCGTTCCCGGGAAGACTGGTTTTTCTGCGGGACCGACAGCGCCTCTTTGTCCATTGAGGATCGATCCCGTTGCCTGAAGCGCAGTCTGCTTATCACCATGATGCTTATAACCATGATCCCGCTCTGCCTGACGGTCGGCATCAGTTTTATTCAGTACAGAAAACTCCTGCAGGAAGAGACATTTATCAATGCAAGCTGGAGCGCGGAGAATGCCCGCCAGACCATTGAAGCGTATCTCGAAAGACTTCAGGCCGCCATCCTCGTCGTTTCCGACGCCTATACAATCCAGGAGCTTGTCAAGCCCAAAACTTTCGGCCAAATATTCTTAAACTTAAAGGCGGAGCATAAAGGGCTGGTCGACTTGAGTCTGATCGGGCCGGATGGCACCCAGTTGTCTTATGCCGGTCCTTATGATCTGGCCGGGAAGAATTACAGTGACAGTCCGTGGTACAATCAGGCCTTGACCAGAAAGGTCTTTGTCAGCGAGGTGTTTTTGGGGTATCGAAATATCCCACATTTTGTCATTGCGGCGAGCAAAAGGAATCCGGACGCAAGGGGATGCTGGACGCTCCGGGCGAGCATCGACACCGAGACCCTGGATCGATTTCTTTCCGCGGTGAACAACGAGGCGGTTGACGATATTTTTCTGATTAACGAGCAGGGGGTTCTGCAAAGTTCATCCCGTTATTACGGTCGGGTGAACAGCAAAGTGGTTCTGAAGATCAAACCGAAAAAAAGCGGAATCACCATGCTAACCGATCAGAAAGGCGGGCAATCGGCTATCCGGGCGATCGGGTACGTGCGGGGTACCCCATGGATACTGGTCCAGGATCACCAGGGTTATTTTCACAAAAAAACCTGGTTGTCCTTTCGGAGCCAACTGGCGCTCATTTTTTTAATCTGCTTCGTTCTGTCGGGAGCGGTTGCATACAGGGTCGCCACTTTCCTGGCAGCGAGCATCCGAAAATCGGAAGAGTCACGCGAACTCATCCTCCAGGAAACCGAGCATACCGGCAAACTCGCTTCCATCGGCCGTCTTGCCGCCGGCGTGGCGCATGAGATCAATAATCCCTTAGCCATCATCAATGAAAAAACCGGCCTGATGAAGGATCTGCTGCAACAGGCCAATGATTTCCCATACCGGGAAAAATTCCTCGCGCAACTCGATTCGCTGGAAAACGCGGTGTCCCGCAGTCGGGTGATCACCCACCGCCTTCTCAGTTTTGCCCGCCGCATGGAGGTTAAGCTTGAACGAATCGCACTCCCTGAAGTTATTGAGGAAGTCCTGGGATTTCTCGACAAGGGGGCGGCCTATCGCAATATAACGATCGAAAAATTCTTTCACCCCAATCTGCCGGCCATTCAGAGTGACCGGGGACAACTGCAGCAGATATTTCTGAACATCATCAACAATGCCATCGATGCCGTGGGCGAAGGCGGCGAAATCAGTATCTCCGTCCAGGAAACGGCGCGCGGAACGCTCCAGGTTGATATCAGCGATAACGGCCCCGGCATTGCGCCGGAAATTGCGAAAAACATTTTTGAACCGTTCTTTACCACCAAGAAAGGCAAAGACCAGCAAGGGACAGGGCTTGGCCTGTCGATCTCCTATGGGATAGTGAAAAAACTCGGCGGCGATATAACCGTGAACAGCGAGCCGGGAGTCGGCACGACATTCAGCATTCTTTTTCCTGCCGTCACGGATAATACAGAGGAAACCGGCAATGACAAAAATTAAGGTTCTTATCATAGACGATGAAATGGAATTTGCCACTACCCTGGCGGAACGTCTTGATCTGCGAGATTATGAAAGCAAGGCCGTGGAGAGCGCTGACCAGGCCTTCGTGCTTTTTCAAACCGGCTGGACTCCCGAAGTGATCATTTTAGATTTGAAAATGCCGGGAGTGGACGGCCTGGCGACTCTGGCCATGATCAAACAGCACAATCCCGCCATTGAAGTCATAATGCTGACCGGCCATGGCTCCACCGCCAGCGGCATCGAAGGAATGCGTCGGGGACTTTTCGACTATCTGATGAAACCGGTTGATATCAACGAGCTGGTGGAAAAAATTAACGAGGCTGCAAACAAACACGGACCTTAATTTTAGACGCAAATAATTTGGATTAGTGAGTTCTCGTTTACATCATATCTCATATTATCCCGATGCCCATGGCCAACGCCAGCATAATCAGCATCATGGCAATGAATCGCCGGAGTCCGGTTATGGTCATTTTCCCCAGCAGGCGCGAACCGGCGAATGAACCGGCAAATGCCGAGAATGACCCAATCATTATCAGGCCGATGACTCCCTGTTCGCGCAGGACGGAAAAATCATGATGCAGGAAGGTGAGGCCATAGATGACCAGGCGGGAGAGATCCACGACCACGGCGGCAACGACCATAGTACCGATTAATGACCTTTTGTCCAGGCCGGCACGGACGAGAAAGGCCGTGCGCAGCGCCCCCTGATGACCGGACAGGCCGCCCAGAAAACCGGAAAGAATGCCGCCCAGCGGAATAAATTTTGCGTCAAAGGCAATATGCCGGAAATAAGGGCTTAACTCGACGCCGGCGATAGTGATTATCAGGCCGGCAATAACTATTTTTACGGGGGTAATGTAAATTGTTCCGCCGAAAAGATCATATTCGGCAAGGACTGAAAAACTGGCAACATAATTGAGCAGCAAGGCGCCGCAGACAGCGGCAATCGCCCCGGGCAGGGCAAAGAGCAGCACAATTTTCAGTTTAGCATGTCTGCCGACCAGAAGAACCTTGAAAATATTATTGGCCAGATGAACCATTGCCGTTGCGGCAATCGCGATTTTCACCGGAAAGAAAACGGCAAAAACCGGCATCAGCAGGGTGCCGAGTCCGAAACCCGAGAAAAAGGTAAGACCGGCAACAAACAGCGCTGTAACGGAAACAAGCAGATATTCCATGGCAGGACTCGCTAGACAGGTTGAAGGTGACCAGGCCGCGGGGAGAAGATTTTTCCTGCCTTGCAAGCTGGCGGTTCAGCACCGGAATTACATTACAATAGAGCCTCTTGCAAAATGAAGATCGTAGCGAGATCGAGATAAAAATGCGCTGAGCAAGGATAAAGTGTGAAATCGACCGGAGGCTTAGCAGCGCTACGGCGAGGACGATTTGGCACTGAAAACGCCGCACAGGGTATTTTTAGCCGATCGGAGTAGATTGCTCATTTTGCAAGATGCTCAATATTATCTGAAAAATTCCACCAGATATTTTATAGCGGGAAAGAGGATACAGCAGGCAAGTATCCATTTGATAATTCCGGCGGGCACGAATTTCTGAAGTCTTGCGCCGCAGTACATGCCGGCAAAGCCGCCGATGCCGAACAGAAAACCCAGTGCCCAGTCCGGTGCTATGGCCATGCCCGGGTAAAGTGGGGCCATAAGCTGATAAAAGGCGACACCCGCCACCGAGGTGACAAAGGTGCCCATCAGCGCCGCTCCGGCCACGGTATACACCGGAAGCCCGAAGAAACTGACAAAAAACGGCGCGATGATAGCGCCGCCGCCGATGCCGTACACCCCGCCGACAATGCCGACCACCAGGCTCAACGACAGTATGCCCATGGTGCTTATGCTAAAGGTTCGGCCATGGAAATCATAGACGATGCGGAAGAGGGAAAACTTTCTGACCACAATCCGCGGCAGCTCATCCCTGCCTCCCGTCCGGCTGCCGACATTTGCCCGCCGGGAATCTTTAACAAGGACCTGAAACTGCTCCTCCACCGAGGCTTTGTTGCCTGGGCCGGTCTTTTTTTTCAGCAGGTCCCTTACCAGTCTGCCGCCGATATAGAGGAGAACCAGACCGGCAAACATCTTGAAATTTCTCGGATCGGGAAGATAGCGGATACGTAGAATCGCACCGATGAGCACCCCCGGCAGGGTGCCGATAATAACGGCCCAGGTGAGCGGCCACACCATACGGCCCTCTTTGATATAGCGATAAACCCCGCTCGGAATGGCGACGATGTTAAAAAGCTGGTTGGTGGCGCTTACCGCCGGGCTGGTAAAGCCAAGCACGCTCACCTGGAAGGGAAGCAGCAAAAAGGCGCCGGAAACCCCGCCCATGGAGGTAAAAAAAGAGATACAGAAAGCCACGAGCGGGGGTATCCATAACGCTACTTCTATGCCCGCCGTCTGAAAATACATCTCCGGTCCCCTTGTAAAAACAAATAAACAGCTTTTTTACGGATGAATTCGGCTTGTTACGAATTAATCAACTGTTAACAATCACTTTTTTAACTGCCTCAAGGCGTGAAATTTCGTTAAAGAGAAACTTCAATGGCGTGGAATTCTTTATGGAAAAGGTGTAACGACAGGCCGTCTCTTCCCGCGGGATATCTATTTCATAATCAACGAAATTTCACGCCTTGAGGCAGTTAAAAAAATGTCATGTATTATGGCCTTATGTCTGCCGAACACGGATAAAACCTGTTCATCCTTAAAATCCTGCCCGGCGATAACGGGAAGATTCCTGCAAAGAATACTCGTTGATTTATTGCCGATAATTCGCCCGATATTCAGGCTGATGACCGTCAGTCCGCAGGCAACCGCCGCCGGGATATAGAGGCCGGTGCCGACAGCAATGCCGATGGCGGAGACCATCCACAGACAGGCCGCGGTGGTAAGACCCTGTATGGAGGCGCCGGTTTTGATGATAACACCGGCCCCCAGAAAACCGATGCCGGTTATGGCGCCGGCGGCAATGCGTCCCGGATCTATGCGGATGAAGGAGGGATCAATGACGCTCAGCAGGTAGAAATGTTCGGAAACCAGTATTATCAGGACCGAAGCGATGCAGGTGAGCATCTGGGTCCTTAAGCCGGCGGACCTCCCATGTACCTGCCTCTCATAGCCGATGATTCCGCCCAACAACGCTCCCATCGTCAAACGAAGAACCGTTTCGGTGGTCTCGGCCCCCAATGCCAGGCCAATAAATACTTCCATTGTTTCAGCCATGTTTTTTAATGTTGTTCAGGTGTCAGATAACACCCAAATAACAGTATCCTGATGCCTGACACCCGACACCTTAACGCCGCGATTAATATTTTTTCAGCACGGCCGGCATATTTTGTTTGCCGCCGCTCTAATGTCCGAGGATGACCTTCTTCATCTCATTGAAGATCTCCATGAGTCTGATCATGCCGATGATTTCGTCACCTTTCCGCACCGGCAGACGGCCTATATTACCGGACACCATTACGTGGACAGCCTCGGCGAGGGGGGCCTCTTCATCTATGGTAAGTTCAATGGGCGCCATGATCTCCTTGGCCTTTTTTTCTACCTCTGCCTTGCACTGTCCTGAAAATTGGCCCTCGTAATAAAACACCGGATAGTCCTTGAATGTTTCCCGGGTAAACCAGGATTCACCCATTGAACTGACGTCACCTCTTTGGGCATTGTACTTCGGATCCAGCCCCAGAAGGATATCCCTGACGCTCAATATTCCCACCGGCTTCTTTTTTTCATCCAGAACCAGGACCGCCCGATGTCCCGAATTATCCAGAACTTCAAAGGCATCCTTGATGGATTGCTCCGTGGAAATAGCGCCATAGTCCTTGATGGGAATCATCAGGTCCCTTACCTTTCTCTCTTTATCGTTTTGCATGACAAACCTCTTTTTATTCTTTTTATTCTTGCCGTAATTGTGAAGGCCGGACGGCTGGCGGATGAGAGCGCCGGACGATTATTTTTTTTCCTTGATCTGTTTAAAGACCCGTCCCGGATGAGCTTCCAGCTCGCTGATCTTACACTGCATGATCTCCTCTTCCCGCGCCTTTTTCCTCTCGTAGGCCTTACGCATCTTATCCAGCATGACGTTGATGTCCGCCGGTTTGACCACATACTCGCAGGCCCCCAGCTTCATGCCTTCAACCCCGGACTCAATGGTGGCATGGCCGGTGAGCATAATTACCTCCATGAGCGGTTTCATCATCTTCATTTTTCTTAGGGTCTCAATGCCGTCCATGCCCGGCATCTTGACATCCAGAATAACCACGTCAAAGAGTTTTTCGCCCAATATTTTCAGGGCCTCCTCCCCGCTTTCAACGCCGGTGACGCTCAGGCCTCTCTTTGCAAAACGGTTGACCAGACTTTCCCGAAAATCATCCTCATCATCAACAATCAATACCCTGAAGTTATCCATGGTGTTTTCTCCATTGTTAAATAATCAGCAGATAGGCAAGCAGCCCCACCGGGACGGTGACAAATCTGACTATACCTTTATTTTTTTCTAACAAATTCATTTGTTTATTGCGCCGTTGCCGAAAGCCGGCAAGACGATCAAGGGCAATGTTCAGCAAGACTATGATAAAAACTATATGCAGCGTTGCTCTGGCGATCCTGGAAAGCCGGACGTCAAACACTTCGTATGCGGCCACCTTGCTCATAAAAGCGCTGATCAAGGATTCTCGCGCCGCAAAACCCGGCTCAAAGACCAGGGAAGCGGCGATGTCATGAAACCGGCTTTCATACAGGGTCTGGTCGGCACCGGCGGCAACCAGCAGATCAAGGTAAACAAGGTGGGTGCGACCCAGATAAACCCCATGGTATTCTCTTACCTCATCTTCCCCGGGAAATCCATACCTGCAGGTGAAGCTGATACGCGCATTCTTTTTTCCCAGAACCAGGTTTTCAATGACAGCGTCTTCCGCCCCCTGCTGGATATGGCGCATGCGGATGGCGTCGGTAAATTTAAGGATCGTGGCAACGTCAAAAAACTCATCTGCGGATAAATAATCTTCATAAAAACCGAAACGCTGTGTTACATGCCGGTGGGTTTTAATGCCCAGAATGACGAGATGACTGTCATTGGTTCGGTCAGGCTGATCTTGCGAAAGAACCAGGGGGGCATCATATTTTTCCAAGGCCTCCCTGGCCAATCGAAGCTGCGCCGGTGTCATGGAAACCGGGCTTGGCTGCTCCGCAGCAAGCCTGAACGCGGTTTCAGGGACGGCAAGGGAAAAACGGGCCTCGGCATCCGTAAAAAGTCGGCTGTCGGCGCCACGCGCAACCATATTGGTTGCGATCAGCAAGAACCCCAGCAGCCCGGCAGCAACCCAGAATCTGCCCAGCCGGGGACCAGGCCTGCCGCATTGTCTGCCAGGCGCTGCTGGCATCTTTGCATTCAAGTCCACATCCTCATAGTCCACAATCTGATCATGCCGCTATTTAATCGCCGGCCACGGCAGGAGCTGCCAGTATCCGTAAAATGCCCCGACCCACAAAAGGACCACGGAGATGACCACAAAGGGCAGACCGTATTTGAGAAAGTCCAGGGGGGTCAGGAGCTGCTTGCCGGTCTCGGGATGGACGGCCATGCCGTAGGCAATGGCATTGTTGACCGTGCCGACGATCATAGCATGGGCATAGGAAGAGCCGAAGGAACAGGCCAGACCGACCTTCCACAGATGCACGCCGCCCATGGCGGCCATGGGCAGGACCACCGGGCCGATGGCGCCAACCGCGGCGCCGTCGCTCATGAAATTGGTAATGATGGTGGTGACCATGCTGGCCGCCATGACAATTCCCATGCCGCTGGAGAAATAGTCCGGCAGGAGGCCGACAAACTCCCGGGCCACCCAGACGCCGGCCCCGGTGTATTTCAGGGCCACACCCATGGCGCAGGCCCCGGCATAGAGGCCGACCACATCAAAACGCACCCTTTTCTGCACCTGTTCCCAGGTCATCAACCGTAAGAACAGGATGAGGAAGACCACCACAAAGGTGGCGCCGCCGAGACCCAGGGTATCACTGGCGAACATCCAGAGAAAGATCTGGGCCGCAAAGAGTACGGCCATCAGCAGTTCCTTGCCGCGCAGCGGCCCCATGCCCTCCACGTTCTTGCGCATGACTTCGCCGATATTAAGCTGCTGACCGGGGCCGGTTTTCACGACCATGGAAAAATACACCCACAGGCCGCAGGCCATGGCCAGGATGGGTACGATCGGCAGGCCGTACATCATCCACTGGCCGAAACTTATCGGCAGGCCGTATTCGCTGAAATAACCGACCATGATGGCGGCGCGGCCGCCCACGGCCGGCGAGCCGGAGCCGCCGATATTGCCGGCAAAGCAAATCCCTAAAAACAGGGCGCAGGCAAGGGCGTGCAGTTGTTTCTTGTTCAACCCCGCCTGTTCGCCGGCCATGTACACCAGGACCAGGATGGGGCATAACAGCGCGATCAGGGCATGCTCGGACAGAAAGCTCGAAAGCATGGCCAGGGCCGGGAAAAAAAGAAAACAGAAGCCCTTGAGCGATTTGATCTTCCCCAGCAGGATAAAGCCGATCCGGCGGTCAAGCCGGGTGACGCCCACGGCCGCCGCCAGGATGAGCACCCCGGCGATAAAAAAGACGGCATCCTTCATGTAGGCCTTCGATATGTCTCCAATGGGCAGCAGGCAGTATAGATACAGAAGCACGCCGACCAGGACGTTGGTGGCCCCCAGGGAAATCGCCTCGGTACCCCAGAGCAGGGCGATGGTGAACAGAACCGCCACGCAGAGCTTCATCTGCCAGGCCATCTTCTCAGCGGTCAGCTCCTTTTTCTTCATGAGCTTTTTATAGGAATCCACATAATTCGTGGTGCCGCTTGAATACTTAGCGCCCGTGGCATTTTGTTCCTGGGCCAGATTCACCATGCTCTGCGGGACCGGAACCACATAGACGATTGAAAGAAAAAACGCCAATAACCCCAGGATGATAAGCGGCTTGTGCCCCGCATCCCCGATCCACCATTCGCGGGAAAAAAGTTTATGCTCTCCCTCTGTTGCAGAAACTCCATGTTCCATTTTACCCTTCCTCCTTTTCGCCTGTAGGTTTTGTTTCTATTTGTTCTTTTTGCGGAATTTTTCCCGCTGAAAACAGCCCGGGGTAATGTTCATTTTAGATTGGCCATGGTAACTTCATGCTTCCGGTTGCAACCGTTACCGGAGTGACTCCTGATCCTGTGAACCGGGAATAAGACCCTTTACAGTTCAAAATTACATCTGGGGCATATTCGAGCTACCCACAACATCGAAGTTTATGCCAGGTAGTTTCTGGTGCTAAAACGTAAATGTATCGCACAAAAGGTCTAAATTTGCGCGCCTGCTCCACCCGCGGCCCTGGTGATCGTATTGCATCGCAAATCCAGGCAGGTCAACTCGTCTGCATAGCAAAAAGAGCATAAAGCATGCCAAGGTATGAATGAAAATTCATTAAATCATCAAATAAGGGCGCGGGCATGTTCTGCCGAAACCCTGGCAAGACGCACCTGGTTTGTTATGGTCGGCGTGGTGGTGAAAGTTTTCGTAAAAGCGAGGATGCCGCGGGAAAAAACTTGCGGTGAACGTGAATTATTCTAAAAAAGGTGGTCCGGCGACCCGGGGCCGGTCAGATTGTGTCCAATAAATAAGACAGTGTTTTGTTTAGTGGACACATGTCGGACATTTTTGACGGGACGGTTTTGGGGAGAATTTTTTAGAAGCGGCTTTGGCTGGCCATAAATTCCGCCATTAATTTTCTATACCGAGAGCTTTCATCTTGCTGTACAGAGTGCTGCGGCTGATGCCGAGAAGTTTGGCCGCCCGGTTCTTCTTGCCGTCAGCCTCTCTCAAGGCGGTCGCAATCGCCCTTTTTTCTTTTGTTCGGATCAGGTCCCGGGTCGCACTCTTGAGTAAGTTCAAACCATTCCCAGGCTGGGTCGTATCCCCGTCAGTTGCGGGAAAAAAGAGTGAAGTCTCATCGATACTCCGCCCCGAGTTAAGAAGGACCGCCCGTTCCATGAAGTTTTCAAGTTCCCGCACATTGCCGGGCCAGGGGTTTGCCATGAGGGCATGCATGGCGCCTGGAGTGATGTCGGAGATATTCTTCTGGTAGGTTTTGACATATTTGCGCATAAAGTGATGGGCAAGGGGCGCGATGTCTTCGGCTCTCTCTCGCAGGGGAGGAAGGTTGACGGGCACCACGGCCAGCCGATAATAGAGATCTTTGCGAAAGGTGCCGTTGCTGATAGCCTGCTGCAGATCGACATTGCTGGCGACAATCACCCGCACATCCACCTTGATGTTGGTGACGCTGCCCACCGGTTTTATCTCTTTTTCCTGGAGAACCCGCAGCAGATTCAACTGCACGGCCGGCGAAATGTTGCCGATTTCATCCAGGAAGAGGGTGCCGCCGTGGGCCGCGAAAAACAATCCTTTTTTTTCCTTTACCGCCCCGGTGAAGGCGCCTTTGACATGTCCGAACAGTTCGCTCTGTAAAAGATGCTCCGGCAGAACGCTGCAGTCCACACCCATAAAAGATTCATCCCTGCGGCTGCTCAGGTCATGGATTGCCCTGGCGATCAACTCCTTGCCGGTGCCGCTTTCCCCCTGGATAAGGACGGTCGCCTGGCTGTCGGCAATTTTGCTGATGAGTTTCAAGACGCCGTCCATGGCCTTGCTGTTGCCGATAATTTCCTTGAAACAGTCCCGTTCCTTAAGTTCCATGCGCAATCGTCTGACTTCATCATGGAGCCTGCTGTATTTTAAGGTCTTGTTGATTACCAGCAGAATGTCATCTTTCCGGAAGGGCTTGGTGAGATAGTCGAAGGCACCGGCCTTCATGGCCTCAACCGCCGAGCCGATGGAGCCATGGGCGGTTATGACAATAAAGGGGATATCCGGATGGTGGGTCTTGACCTCTTTCATCAGCTCCATGCCGCTCATCTTCGGCATGAGAATATCGGAGATAATAAGGTCAAAGTTCTCCTGATCCAACAGGCCGAGGGCCTCCGTGCCGCTCTCGGCGGTGCTGATCGTAAAGGCTTCCTTGCCGAGGATTTTCTGAAAGAGTTTGAGCATGTTCTGCTCGTCATCCACCACCAGAATTTTTGCGAGCATTGTTTCTCCCTCAGTCATGAATAGGAAAAAAGAGACTGCAAGTGATGCCGCCGCTTTTGTTGTTCTCTATGGCGATTCTGCCGAAATGATCGTCCATGATGCGCTTGCAGACGGAAAGGCCCAGGCCCGTTCCCTTGCTGCCCTTGGTAGAAAAAAAGGGGTCAAAAATACGGTCGATTTCCTTGGCGGCAATGCCGTGGCCGGTATCGGTCACGGTTACTCGTATCAAGCATTGGTCATCTTGCTGCTGCCTTTCCGCAACACGATTGATATCGAGCCCGAGCCTGCCGCCGTCCGGCATCGCCTGGACCGCATTGATCATGACATTGAGAAAGACCTGCTGGATAAGATGGGAATCAATCTCCAGACAGGGGAGTTCCTCCTCTTCGGTCTTCATGACCCGTATCTTGTGTTTTTTGATCTGGGGGCTGAGCAGCGAGACCGAATCTTCCAGGAGTTGCCGGATGTCGGTGCATGTCCTTTCCGGAGGTTTCTGGCGGGCAAAGTCGAGAAGGTCCTTAACCACCCCAACGCACCGGCATGATTCCTGTTCGATGATTTTTAATGTTTCAAAGAGCGGGTGGTCCTCGGGGGTTTCATTCAGCATATCCTCGACAAAACCGAGGATAATGCCGAGCGGATTGTTGATCTCGTGGGCCACGCCGGCGGCGAGTTCCCCCATACAGGCAAGCTTGCTTGACTGGTTGACCTGTTCCTGCAGGACATTTCTTTCCGCCAGCAGCCGGCGGTATCGTTCCTCCTCCGCCCGGGTCTTGCCCTCCTGAACACGTTTGGCCGTCACGTCCTGCATGGTGAGCAGCAGATAAGGGGTTTGCTCGTGTTGAAAAGGGGCAAAGGAGATGCTGGCCATAAATACCTGGCTGTCATTTCTCAGCAGGTCTATGTCAACTTCCGTTGTTTCCCTGATCTTGGGCAGGGTAAAAAAGATATAACGATCCTGTTCATATGGAGCGCAGAGGTCACGGATGTTAAGCTGCAGAAGCATATTGATGTCATAGCCGGTAAAGACCTCGGAACTTTTGTTGGCAAAGAATATGCGGCCGGCCCCGTTAACAACCATCAGAGGGATTGTTGTCCCTTCAATCATATTCTCGTAAAATGTATTATTCAATACCTCGTGCAAGACTTGCCGGCGCTCCGCTTTCAGTGTTCATGTTTCAATCAAAAGCTAAAATAATCGTGCAATAACAGAATGTTGCAGAGGAAAATGGCGCCAGGCGCCTCCAATGCTTCCATGTTGTTTGATTGCGGCTCTGCTGTCTTGGGATAATCGTAATCGTTCAGCAGCACCCCATCTGCTTTGTTATCGGCCTGCTCACGTAGCACCAGTTCGCAGGCCTCTGCCGCGCATCTGAGGCACTGATAAACGATTAAATGCCTGTGGTTGTGGTACTCTTTTAGCTCACCCGGGTGAACGGTTACGAATAATTACCCTCTGTTTTCGTTTTCTTGGTCAGAAACCTGTTCCTCGCCTGCTCATGGTTCCTTGGTCTGACGAATTTTTTCCTCATGAAAGAATTTCTTTTTACACGCCCGCCGCATTTTTTCCATCAAGCCGTCGATATCGGCAGGTTTCATGACGTATTCAAATGCCCCGAGTTTCATCCCCTGGATGCCCATTTCAACGGAACCATGCCCGGTCAGCATAATCACTTCAATCAAGGGTTTTTTTCTTTTTATTTCCTGCAGTGTCTCCACTCCGTCTATCCCAGGCATCTTGACGTCCAGGATGACTACATCAAACCGCACCTTGTCCAGCAATTCAAGGGCTTTTTGTCCGCTTTCCACCCCTTGCACGTCCAGGTTTCGTTTGCGTAAACGTTTGACCAGAGTGTCACGGAAATCCTCCTCATCATCCACAACCAGCACATTAAATTCCGGCACGAATCCGTCTCCTTATCCTTTCTTCATCGGAAGGATGATTGTAAATACCGTTCCATGTCCATCTTGACTGTCTACGGAAATCCTGCCGCCCAATTTTTCCATGATACTGTAGCTTATGGATAACCCCAGACCAGTGCCCTTGCCCACCTCCCTGGTGGTGTAAAAGGGATCAAAAATCTTCTTTTGCACCTCTTCAGGAATTCCCGGACCGTTATCAAAGAACAATACGGCAATATATTTTTCTTCGGAATTATATGTTGTCTGGATCTTGACTTCACCATTTTTCCCAATGGCATCGATGGCATTATCAAGAATATTGAGAAAAACCTGCTGAAGTTGGGCGGAATCGCTCATGGTCTCCGGCAGTTCCTCAAAGTAATCGGTCAGAATGGCAATGTTGTTGAATTTGGCCTCATTTTCCAAAAAACTGATGGTTTCATCCAGCACCCGGTTAACGTTCACTCTCTCATTCATCGGCTCCATTCGCCTGGCAAAACCAAGAAGACGATGCGTCACCTTTCGTGCCCGTTCAACATGGCGATCGATCTTGTCGAGACTGTCTGAAAATTCCTTAAAATTTACACTGTTGGCGACGTCTTCCTCCTCAAGCAGATCTTGTATCCACCCAGCCTTTTCCTTAATGACGGCCAGGGGATTATTCACTTCGTGAGCAATGCCGGCGGCGAGTTTCCCCAAGGCAGCCATCTTGCTCGATTGAATAAGCCTGTCATCCAGTGCGGCCTTTTCGCGTTCAGATTGAATCAACCTGGCCATCATCAACCTTGTAATAAAAAAGCCCGACAACAGGATCACAAAAAAACCGCCCACAAAGACAACGATGCTGATGAACCGCGCTATGGTGAGAGGACGCAATTCATGTTGGGGGGACTGTTTTATTACCAGAAGCCACGTCTTGTCTTTTATCCATCTTGTGGCAAAGAGCGCTTTTTCACCGCCGATACCTTTCATCGCGACGCGATTGCCAAAGCCGGCTTTTATCAACCCGGAATATTCTGATTGTTCCAGGACGTTCCCGCCTGAACGAGGCTTGGTCTGCAGGATACCCTCCTTATTGATGATAAAGGCATCGCCGTTTTCTCCGACCTGGGCAGATCCGACAATGTTGTCAAAGACCTCGGAATTGATGGTCGCACGAAGTATCCACGGCTTATCTCCACTCCATCCCCGCACGGCAATAATAAAATGCGGGACTTTTCGAAACCCCATAAAGACGTCGCTGATGTATTTGTCGTTTACCAGCGCCAAGTTAAACCAGTCCGTATCCCTGTAATTCTGCTTTTTGAGGTTGTATGGACCCACATAAGCCAGGTGTCGGCCATCGGCATCGATGACGCCCAGGTCAACGAAAGAGCGAGAATGTCTCTGGAGCGAAGAGAACGCCTCTTCCAGGCCTTCCTGATCTTTGAGCCTGTTGAAGGTATAGCCGTCCACCAGCAATGACAACTGGGCCGTACGCTCTTTTAAAAAAATAGCAATGGTGTGCTGCCTGTTTTCCGCCATATTCTTCAGATCTTGCATGATCCTCGTAGTATAGGCTACGCGAAACTGATAATAAATGGTCAGCCCCAGAGAGGAAAGCGGCACGATGGCAAAAAACAACGCCATGCAAATAATCTTGCGCTGTAATATTCTGTGTTTCTTGCTTGCCATATAAATATCCCGTTGTGATGAATTTCATATGCGGAAAATTTCCGGAACAGCAGGTCTATATAATTCATGCAACAATGCAAAAATCACATGCATAATACATGCCAAGAAGTGGTAGCCGTTCACAGTGCGAGCTAAAAAGTACCATAAGTAACTGGTATGTACCCGTTGGCAGTGCCTCAGATGCGCGGCAGAGGCCCGCGAACTGCACTGGCGCTATGTGAGCAGGCCGATAACAAAGCAGATGGGGCCTGCTGGTAGAGGTGTCACCCATTAGGTGAGGAGGTGAGGTGAGGTGATAGGAAATTGTTTTTTCGGGGTTCGGGAAAATGGCGGCCAAGGCTCGAAAACCACACGGCGGCCCGGCTGAATGGGACGGAAATAAGCCCTGCGATCGTGAAAATTACCGTTGTAAACAAGCGCAGGCCCATCTCACCAAATCTTTCTCCCTTCAGAAATAACCCGCGCTCGAAATATTGCTTAATATTTTCTACTTGCGGAAAAGATTTTTGTCAAATAGAAATGGAATAATGAGAGGTTGAGACAATCAAGGGAGGCCGGCAAGACAAGACAAATTGTCTCGTTGCCTTCGTGCTTTTTCAAACCGGCTGGACTCCCGAAGTGATCATTTTAGATTTGAAAATGCCGGGAGTGGACGGCCTGGCGACTCTGGCCATGATCAAACAGCACGATCCCGCCATTGAAGTCATAATGCTGACCGGCCATGGCTCCACCGCCAGCGGCATCGGAGGAATGCGTCGGGGACTTTTCGACTATCTGATGAAACCGGTTGATATCGGCCCGGATGAGCAGCGGGAAGCCTGATCAATTCGGATGGATGGCGGCAATGGTCGACCTTGAAATGAGTGTATCGAGGCCGTGCTGCTCATCCGGGCCGATGGCTGCGCGGAGCGGAGCCATCAACGAGCTGGTGGAAAAAATTAACGAAGCTGCATCGAAGAACAATTAGTATCAACTTTAGCGCCTAATGAAAAGCACGCCCGAAACAGAAGAAAGAAAAAATCTCGAATATGCGCAGGAGGCGTTGCGCGCCGCGGTGGCTGGAATCGACGCCGACCTGCGGGAACACGCCGCGAAGATCCGCGAACAGAAGAGCTATTTGTGGGAACACCGGGCGGACATGGACCACGTGGAAAAGATTGCCGGCCGCCAGTCCCTGGAACATCGCGCTCTGGTCGCCGAGAACGTTTTCGCCCGGAAACAGCGGCTGCTGAAGCTCCTGCTTTCGCCCTACTTCGGCCGCTTCGATTTCATCCGCGATGACCAGACCGAGCCGCTGGCGGTGTATGTCGGCGTCCACGCCTTCTCCGACGAGAAGCGGAAAAAGAACCTCATCTATGATTGGCGGGCGCCGATTGCCGCCATGTTCTACGATTACGAGACCGGCCCGGCGCGCTACGAATCCCCCTCCGGCGACATTGCCGGCGATATCACCTTGAAGCGCCAGTTCCGGATTCGCGACGGCCGCATGGAATTCATGCTGGAGAGCGGCCTGAACATCCAGGACGATGTCTTGCAGGAAGAGTTGAGCCGCGCCTCCGACGACCGGATGAAAAATATCGTCGCTACCATCCAGCGCGACCAGAAC
>JARGFK010000061.1 GCA_029211065.1 Desulfobacterales bacterium | reverse complement strand
GTCGCGCCAAATGATTATTGGAGGTAACCCTCTACATATAGTGGGCGGTTGAGTTAACTGCATACCCAGTTTAATAATTAATTGGTTTGATTCATCACGCCCGCTCCGCCCGGCGCACTTCTTCAATAAATGCTTTAACCCGCCGGGGCTCTTTTTTAAAACGAATAGAGGAACCGTCTGGATTGCGCGCGTTGGTTTCCGTACAACTGTCAACACCGGCCGGCCGAACCTGCCGGATTCCCGCGAAAATATTTTGCGCTGAAAGGCCGCCTGCCAGGATGACAGGGATGGAACTGTCCGCAACCAGTTCTGCAGCGATATCCCAGTCGCAGATCTTTCCGGTAATTCCGATAAATCCCTTGACCGGCGGCTGTATGAAGGCCGTTTCAAACGCCGGCAACAGGTACGTATCGGTTAAAAACAAATCGCTTACCGGTCGAAACAGTCGCGCCAATTGTAACGTGGGAACACTGCTTTGGGCGCCCGCCTGAACAATCGGTATCGATCGCATAATCCGAATTTCCGGAAAGACATCTTTAACACGCGCCTGTATTTTTAGCAAATAATCAATGAACGAATGCGGATGTGATAGCGGGGCGATATCTTCACAAAAATGTATAATATCAGGGTGATAATAATCCAGAAGACGCAGGATGGCATCCTCGTCTGAAAAAAGCGGTATCAGGCTGCTGCAGGCTTTGGCGGCCCGGGTGACATGGATTGTTTCCCGGACAGCGTCAACCTTCCAGTCCGCTTCACTCAGGATTACGCTCCCGATATGATCAACCCCCAGTGAAATCATTTCTTCGGCTTCAGCCGGGGTTTGCACCTCATAAACCTGTATGCGTATGTGTGACATGAATTTAGGAACCAAATTAAATTAAAGTTGACTTTTTTTGCCGTGTCTAACATATTCATCCTGATTTCACAATCCGTTTAGCGTGTTAATTGTTTATATTTTATGGATATCGATCTGTTCATGCCAGATGACAGTTCTAAAAGAGAGTGGCCGGGAATCCCATGATACTGATAATTGATTTTGGCTCTCAATATAACCAGCTCATTGCACGTCGGGTAAGAGAATGTCAGGTATACTGCCAGATTGAGCCGCCCGGCATCAGCCTCAGTGCAATCACAAAACTTCAACCCAAAGGGGTCATCCTGTCAGGGGGTCCTTCCAGTATTTATGAAAAGCAAAGTCCAAAGGTCGACCCCGGTATTTTTCATCTGAATATTCCCATTCTGGGTATCTGCTACGGGATGCAATTCATGGTGGATGCGCTGGGAGGACGAGTCGAAAGGGCCGGCAAGCGCGAATATGGCTTTGCCGCGTTAAACATCGCCCGTCAAAGCGGCCTTTTTGTGGGCGTTAAGAAAAAAACTGGCTGCTGGATGAGCCATGGGGATTCGATCACTAAACTCCCCCCGGGGTTTGCCGCCACCGCTTCCACTGAAAACACCCGATTCGCGGCTGCCGCCGATTCAACCCATAAACGATACGGCGTCCAGTTTCACCCGGAAGTCGAACACACCCCGCTCGGCAAAAAAATGCTGCGCAACTTCATGTTTGATATATGCGGCTGTAAGCGAAACTGGACCATGCGATCTTTTGCCAAACAAGCGGTCGCCCAAATTCAGGAGACCGTCGGAGACCGGAAAGTCATCTTGGGATTAAGCGGCGGCGTGGACTCCTCGGTCACCGCATTGCTGATCCACACGGCCATCGGAAAAAATCTCACCTGTATTTTTGTTGACAATGGACTCATGCGGAAAAATGAAGCCCAAAAACTGAAAGAAATATTTGGGCAGCATCTTCAACTTAATATCAAGTTTGTCAATGCCGGCCGGCAGTTTTTAAAAACACTCAAAGGCGTCACAGACCCGGAAAAGAAACGCAAAATTATCGGCAAGGTGTTCATGGATGTTTTTGAAGCCGAAGCCAAAAAAATTAAAGACGCTGTTTTTTTGGCCCAGGGAACACTATATCCGGACGTGATCGAATCCATCTCCGCTTTCGGCGGTCCCACATCCGTCATTAAGTCCCATCATAATGTCGGCGGCCTGCCCAAAAAAATGAAGCTGAAACTGGTCGAACCGCTTAAATACCTGTTTAAGGATGAAGTTCGCAAGCTGGGGAAAACGATCGGATTGCAGGAAACCCTGGTATGGCGCCAGCCGTTTCCCGGCCCTGGCCTTGCGGTCAGAATTATCGGTGAAATTACCCCCATACGGCTGTCGATCCTACGGGAAGTGGACGATTTGCTGCTTGCAGAAATTAAACACAGCGGCTATTATAAAAAATTGTGGCAGTCTTTTGCGGTGCTCCTGCCCATCAAAAGCGTGGGGGTTATGGGGGACAAGCGAACCTACGAAAGTATCGTTGCGATCCGCGCCATTACCAGCAGGGACGCCATGACGGCCGACTGGGCCAGGCTTCCCCATGACCTTCTCGGCCGCATTTCAAACAAAATCATTAATGAGGTCAGCGGCGTCAACCGGGTTGTTTATGACATCAGCTCAAAGCCGCCCAGCACAATCGAATGGGAATAAAAAATGGCAGATAATGGTTCACCAAAATTTAAAATCCGTTTTGACGATGAGGGCCCCTTTGATCCCAAGGGACCGGAGCCGCCGCTTCAGGAAAAAGTTGAAAATCTGCGGCTAAATAAATTAAATCGCAGAATCAATCTGTTTGCCGTTTTGGTACCCTGCTTGCTGGCGTTTATACTCGTTTTTGGATATTTTGATATTCGCAAAAAATTTGATAATATTCATATTTCAGAATCGTCTGATGTCCAGGCGCTTTCTAAAGATTTGGATTCAAAATTTTCTTCGCTGTCGATTCGCCAGGCAAAGATTGAATCCCTGCTGAATGAGAAAATCTCCGCAATGGAAAAAACCGCCGCCCGTCTCGAACAAAACCTGGAACAAACCGAAAAGGCATTGGCAGGGGTACGCTCGTCCACACCCGACAAACAGGAGCTTGCCGGCATCATTGCTGAAATGGATAAGACCCTTGAACCCATTCATACGGATTTAAAGAAACTGTCATCTGAAATAAAGAAAATATCATCTGAGGGAAAGTCGCTCCAGGACAAATTGGACAAACAGTCCGGAACGCTGGCGACCGCTGTGGGCAGCCTCCAGAAAGAAATCAGTGTGCTCAAGGCTGATACCGCCGCCCTGGGGTCCACCCGGGTCGACAAAAAAACATTTGATCTGACCAGCCGGCACCAAGAAAAATTTTACCAGCAGAAAATCAATGATCTTGAAAAATCCCTGTCGGAAAAAATTGGTGTTCTTCGCAACCAGATAAAGGCCCTGGAAGACAAGCAGAAGAAATCAACTGCAGCCGTAACAGCCCCGCCGGCATTGTCCGCCCCGCCCCCGGTTGAAAGCATCAAGCCCGCAATACCGGAACCCGGAAAAATCATTGAGCAGGACATAAAAAGATAGGTATTTGTTAATTATCAATTGAAAATTCTTAATTCTTAATTATCAATTTTTATTGTCATTCCGGCAAGCTCTTGGCCGGAATCCAGGAACCCAACAGACCCAATAGAACCGATAACATGCTGCCGTTGCAGAATCCTGAGTAATATTGTTGCGGTGCGCTACGGCCGTTTTTTCATCAGGGCTTCAATACGCGGGATATCGGCAGGCACGTCCACTTCAGGCGAATCATATTCGGTCAAGACCACCTTGATCCGATGTCCGTTTTCCAGCGCCCGGAGTTGCTCCAGCTTTTCAATGGTCTCCAGCGATCCGGTGGGGAGTTTTCTGAAAGTATCCAGAAAACGCTTGGAATAGGCATATATTCCCAAATGTTTATAGGTGTCAAATACCGTGTCAATGTCCCGCGCACACGGTATGGGTGAGCGTGAAAAATAGAGCGCATATCCCCGGGCGTCGAATATGACTTTGCAATCCTTGGGATTGGTTATCTCCTGTGGATCTACGATCTTAAAGGCGAGCGTGGTCATTTCCGCCTCTTTTGAATGAACCAATGGGTTGACCACCGCGTCGATATGGGCCGTAACAAATGCCGGCTGGTCACCCTGAATGTTTACGACGATATCGTCCGGCAAAAGACCCATTTTCTGGGCGGCATCGGCTACGCGATCGGTTCCGGATCGGTTTTCCTCACCGGTCATCATCGCCCGGCCGTCAAAACGATCTACCGCATCAACAATGCGCTGATTATCGGTTGCGACAACGACGTCGGAAACACCTTTTCCGTTTTTGGCGATTTCATACACCCACTGGATCATGGGCTTTCCCTTGATAAGGGCCAGGGGTTTCCCGGCAAAGCGAGTTGAACCATAACGTGCTGGAATAACAACAACTATTTTCATTTCTGAACTCCACGACTCACACTGAGATGGGTCCGTATGGTTTGGCAGTGCGTTTTTGCTTATAGATTAAAAATGATTTTATTGGCCGTTTCAATTTAATTGTTTAATTTCATTAACCTGCAAAAAAGTTTCAGGCTATTATTGGAGTTGTGAATATTATGAACAAAGACCTGTTAGATCAACTTTTAAATTCTGTGGCTGCGGGAAAAACATCCGTCGACGATGCCGCCCGGGAACTGAAAGATCTGGCCTACAAAGACATCGATTACGCCCATATAGATCATCACCGCTCCCTGCGCAAGGGTTTTCCCGAGGTTATTTTCGGCCTTGGCAAAAGTGCGGATCAAATCATCGGGATTATGACCCAAATGCTTCAACAGGAACATATCGTTCTGGTGACCCGCATCGATTCCCAGAAAGCCGCAAGGGTTCTTCAACAGTTTCCGGACGCCGTCTATGATCCGGACGCCCGGATGATCATACTGAAAAAACAGAACCCCATCGATCAGGGCAAAGGCACCATCCTGATCCTTTCAGCCGGCACATCGGACATTCCGGTAGCCAAAGAGGCGCACCTCACCGCAGAAGCCATGGGAAACCGAGTCCAGTCTGTGTTTGATGTCGGAGTAGCCGGCATCCACCGGCTGTTCAGTCATAAGGCGTTAATCGATAATGCCGCTGTTCTGGTCGTGGTGGCCGGTATGGAGGGCGCCCTTCCCAGCGTGGTGGCCGGAATGGTCAGTCGCCCGGTAATCGCCGTTCCCACCAGCGTGGGATACGGCGTCAGCCTGGGAGGTCTGACCGCGCTGTTTGCCATGCTCAACAGCTGCAGTTCCAATGTCGCGGTGGTTAATATCGACAACGGCTTCGGCGCAGGGTATATGGCCGCCATCATCAATCGGAAATAGAGCGCTTCGCTGCTCCACGGCGAAGCGCTCTATTTCCAGCCGCCGAGAAGATGCAAGTGCAGATGAAAAATTACCTGACCGCCGCCCCTTTCCACATTGAACAAGAGCTTATAGCCAGATTCAGCGATCTCCGTCCTTTTTGCCATTAGTTTGCCTGCCAGGATCATTTCGGAGACAATCCCGCCGTCTTTTGCATCTAAGTTATTAATGCTTCTGATATGTTTTTTGGGAACGATCAGAAGATGAACCGGCGCATGGGGTCGGATATCTTTAAATACAACCAGCGAGTCATTTTGATACATAAATTCAGCCGGCGCTTCCCCTTGAATAATCCGACAGAATATGCAGTCGTTAATCATATAAAGGACACCCTCCTTTGCAATCGGTATCTGTTTGTTTCACACGCGTCCGGAACGATTCATGTTCAGAAGAATGGATCCGCTTTGCAAAACACACCATTTTCTATGGCGAGAGAAGAAAATGACCACGAGGCCGAATCCGAAGAAAACAATATCCCTAATGAGGGTTTCCCAGACCGAGTAGGTGTAACCCCTATCGCCAACAGAAAAACAGCCGCAGTCAAACGCCTGCCCCCTGATCAGGTTAATGGAGAGTGCCGCGATAAAGGAGATCAGTAAAAAATTAATGACAAGTGCTGCAGAGCGGGGATAAATGCCCAAAACCAGCGCAAGACCGCAAAAAAGCTCTAAAAACGGCAAAACAATCGCGATGAGGTTGATGGTAAGCGCCGGAAAAAGATAGTAGCCGTAGATCACCTTGGCAAACTGCGCCGGTTCCATGATTTTATGATAGCTGGCGTAAATGAATACGGCGCCGAGAACCCAGCGGGCAGCCACCTCAAGCCAACTGTTGCGGATCAATTTATCAACTGTTTTATTCAACCGGGTAACCTTTCGCTATCCAGCCGGGATAACCATCAATATAAATACTTACATTGTGATAGCCGTTTTCTAAGAAAATCTGCGCCAGCTGATGACTGTCATCACATTCTCTACCCGAACAATAAGTGATGACATACGTGCTGAGGGAAAATTTTTCTTTGAATGTTTCCATCAGGGTGCCGGCTTCGTGCAAAGGCAACGAAAAGGCCCCTTTGATGTGGCCCTTATCAAAAAAACCCCTGGCCCGGGCATCTACGAAAACAGCCGCCGCACTGTCGTAAATTTTCTTGGCGGTCTCCGGCGCATTGATTTCAAGCTCATGAACGATCACATCGTTTTTGGACTGTGCACTTATCACACCCCGGCCCGGATCCCACTGTCCCACAAGGGCTATGCCGTTGGGCGAAATATAATTCACACAAAAGGCTGTGGTCGCCGCAAGTGCTACAAATAAACCGACTTCGTAAATAATATGTTTAATCGGCATTGTTCAACTCCATTCCGACAGTCCACCGCCCGACGACTGTCGGGGCTTCCAACGCTTTGGCAAGCTGTTTTAGAAAAAGCGTCCGTGACATTTCACGGGCGCCCAGTCTGATGAAATGGGGGGATGTAATCTGGCAATCAATGAATTCAAACGAATTATCGCGGAGATGGCTGACCAGAGCCGCCAGTGCCACCTTGGAGGCATCTCTGATCAGCGTGAACATTGATTCACCAAAAAAGCATCGCCCCAGGGACACCCCATATACCCCCCCTGCCAGTTTATCTTCGTACCAGGCCTCAACAGAATGGGCAAACCCCGACTCGTAGAGCCGGCTATAGGCGTTGATCATGTCTGCGCCGATCCAGGTCCCTTCGTCTTTATCTTGGCGTGTCCGGGCGCAGGCCGTTATCACCTCATTGAAGGCCTGATCCATGGTGATTCTGAATATGTTTTGTCTGATTTTTTTATGCAAGCTCCGTGAAGGTCTGAATTCCGCCGGATAGAGTACCAGACGTGGATCCGGGGACCACCACAGGATCGGTTCGGCGTCCATGAACCAGGGGAAGATCCCCTGACGATAGGCCAGCAGCAATCGATCCGGGCTCAGGTCGCCGCCGACGGCCAAAAGCCCGTCTTCACGGGCCAATTGGGCCGGGGGGAATATGATTTGTTCGTTTAACAGATAAACAGGCATCAATAGTGAAATGAGAG
Source organism: Desulfobacterales bacterium (assembly GCA_029211065.1). Taxonomy (NCBI): domain Bacteria; kingdom Pseudomonadati; phylum Thermodesulfobacteriota; class Desulfobacteria; order Desulfobacterales; species Desulfobacterales bacterium. Next base: position 21,522 of record JARGFK010000061.1, on the reverse strand, counting down.
CTTGTCGTTTTCGATGTCTACAAAAACATTGCCCCCTTTTTCAAGTCCCCCGAACAGGATCTGTTCAGAAAGAATGTCTTTAATTTCAGTTTGCAGCAATCTCACAAGCGGTCGGGCGCCATAGCGCGGGTCATATCCCTTTTGCGCCAGCCACGTTCGTGTTTTTGCAGAAATGTCGAGAACCACCTTTTTAGCGGCAAGCTGATCATTCAGTTCGGCAAGGAACTTATCAACAACCCGCTCCATGATTTCAACTGTTAAGGGGTTGAAACCGATGATGGCGTCCAGGCGGTTCCTGAATTCGGGGTTGAAAAACTTCTCGATGGCCTTTTTGCCTTTTGAATCCGTGTCGTATCTCGCATCTCCGAAGCCGATGGCCTGGCTGCTCATCTCTCGTGATCCCACGTTGGAAGTCATCATGACCATCACATTGCGAAAGTCCGCTTTTTTGCCGGTATTGTCCGTCAAAGTGGCATGGTCCAGAACCTGAAGGAGGATATTATACATGTCCGGATGGGCTTTTTCGATTTCATCCAGCAGCAGGACGCTGTGGGGATGTTTGCGGATGCCGTCGGTCAGAAGTCCGCCCTGTTCAAATCCGATGTATCCGGGCGGTGCGCCGATCAGACGTGCCACCGTATGCTTTTCCATGTACTCACTCATGTCAAAGCGCAGAAATTGGACCCCTAAAAGAAAGGCTACCTGCCTGGCGACTTCCGTTTTACCCACACCGGTGGGGCCCGTAAACAAGAAAGAACCGATCGGTTTGTCAGGGGTGCCCAGCCCGGCCCTGGAACGCTTAATGGAAGTGACCAAAGATTTAATGGCGCTATCCTGGCCAAAAACCACTTCCATCAACCGCCCTTCCAGCGTTTCGAGTTTGGCCTTATCCGAAATGGAAATGTTTCGGGTGGGAATCCGGGCTATTTTGGCAACGATCTTCTCGATATCGGACGGATGAATTGTTGTCCTGCGGGGAGATCCGGAAAGTCGGACAAACGCCCCGGCTTCATCGATCACGTCGATTGCCTTGTCCGGAAGATAGCGGTCATTGATATATTTGGCTGAGAGCTCAACAGCCGCTTTAAGGGCCTGATCTGAATAGACGATGTTGTGGTGATCTTCATAGCAGGACCTTAACCCTTTCAGTATTTTAATGCTGTCCGACACCGGCGGTTCCGCAATCTCAATCTTTTCAAAGCGGCGGGACAACGCCCGGTCTTTTTCAAAATGATTTTTATACTCTTCATAAGTTGTTGATCCGATACACCGCAGGTCTCCGGTGGTCAGGGCCGGCTTTAAAATGTTGGACGCATCCATCGAGCCGCTGCTGGTGGCGCCTGCACCGACAACCGTGTGAATTTCATCAATAAATAAAATTGCATCCTTCTTCTTCTTTAGCGATGCCAGAACGCCTTTCAAGCGCTGCTCAAAATCACCGCGAAATTTCGTTCCGGCCAGCAGCGATCCGAGATCCAGCAAATAAATACGTACATTCTTCAGCAATTCCGGAATGTTGCCTTTGGACACTTTGATGGCAAGTCCTTCCGCCATTGCGGTTTTACCGACACCGGGATCGCCGACAAAGACGGGATTGTTTTTGCGGCGACGGCAAAGTACCTGGATGGTCCTTTCCATTTCAAGTTCACGGCCGATGAGGGGGTCCAGTTTGCCGCTTTCGGCACGCGCCACCAGGTCCACGGTAAACATTTCAAGGGGGTCGGATTTTTTCTGTTTTTCGCCCTTATCGGTTTTCGCAAATCCGCCGGGGATCTGTGGCGCCTTTGGAAGTTCATGGGAAATCAAGTTTAAGACATCGAACCGTGTAATCCCTTCCAGGGTCAGAAAATAAACGGCATTAGAATCTTTTTCCAGAAAGATGGATGCCAGCACATCCCCCACAGCCACTTCCTGTTTCTCGGCTGACCGCGCCTGGTTTACGGCCCGCTGAATGACCCTCTGGAATCCGACGGTCTGCTGCAAGACATACTCATCCCCTTCCGGGATACTTTCCAGTCGATCAACGAAAAAATCTTCAAGCGCCTGTTTCAGGTTTTCGACACTGCCGCCGCAACCCGCTATAATTTCTCTGCCGTTGTTGTCATACAGAATGGCAAAAAGAACGTGTTCGATGCAGACATATTCATGGCGTCTTTTTTTAGCCTCTCTCACCGCAAAACCAAGAGTTGCACTAAGTTCTTTACTGATCATGAGCTAATCATCCTTCTCCATGGTACACTTTAAGGGATACTGATGTTCCCGTGCCAGGGAATGAACGGTATCCACTTTTGTTTCCGCAACCTCATAGGTATATACACCGCATAGCCCGACACCTTTGCGGTGCACATTCAACATAATCCGCGCTGCTTCTTCAAATGTTTTGTTAAACACCCGCATTAAAACCTGAACAACAAAATCCATTGTGGTGAAGTCGTCATTTAGAAGCAGCACCCGGAACATGGGAGGGTCTGTCACCACATCTTGGGTTATGGATTCGGCTTCTTCATCTAAACCTGGATTATAACGACCCATAGGATTTCAGTCAAAATAAATTCTCATGCGATTCTCAAGAACTGGCGGTTTGAAACCAAGTGCTTCGATTCGCAATTATACAAACATATATTTAGGGCACGAATCATTAGATATGCTCACTCCATTCGGCCAGAGCTTATAGCCGAAGGCAACACATAGTCCTAAGCAAATAAATACGTTATCGTTTTATGAATCGAAAGAGTAAGCATTGCTGATAAACAATAATCATTGTATGTCGCGTTTTCAAAAAAAACTGGTTTGAATTTTCAGCATCGTTATCGACCGCAGCATTTTTTATGTTTTTTCCCGCTCCCGCAAGGGCATGGTGCATTTCTGCCGATCTTTTTATCGGATCGTTTCTGGGGTTGTTTCTTGGGAGCCTCTTCGCCGTGGGAAAGGACAAAATTTTGCTCCTTCGGTTTGCTGAAATCTTCAATCACCTCAGGTTCAGATATCTGAATCCGGAAAAGGACGGCCAGGGTTTCCTCCTTGACCCGAGATATCATTTCCTGAAACATTTCAAAACCTTCTTTTTTATATACAATCAGCGGGTTTTGCTGGGCATAGCCGCGCAAACCGATCCCTTCTTTAAGATGGTCCATGCTCAGGAGATGATCTTTCCAGAGGGTGTCGACCGTTTGCAGCATCACAATCCGTTCCAGCTGGCGAAAGTCTTTTTCACCAATGGCGGCTTCCTTCTGATTGTATAACGCCATAACCGAATCAAAGATCAACTGCGCCAGGCTCTCGTGATTGAGCGAATTCAGGGTGTCATCTTTAATGGCCATGCGAAAATTAAATTGTTTGAACACGGCATCGGTCATGGGTTTGAGGTCCCATTCATCCGGCGGGATGGTATCATTAACGACCGCAGCGGCGATATCATCCGCTTTTTCCCAAATCATTTCTTCGATGGACTCTTTAATGTCCTGTCCCTGTAAGGCTTCACGACGTTGCCGGTAGATGACTTCCCGCTGCTGGTTCATGACATCGTCATACTCAAGGAGCTGTTTGCGGATTTCAAAATTATGACTTTCAACCTTTGACTGTGCATTCTCAATCGCCCGGCTGATCATGTTGTGTTCAATCGGCTGTCCTTCCTCCATTCCCAGTTTTTCCATGATTGCGGATATGCGCTCCCCGCCGAAAATGCGAAGCAAATCGTCCTCCAGGGCCATGTAAAAGCGGGACGAACCCGGATCCCCCTGCCTGCCGGCGCGGCCTCTGAGCTGATTGTCGATCCGCCGGCTTTCGTGTCTCTCGGTGCCGAGAATATGCAATCCGCCCAATTCCGTCACCCCCTTACCCAACACAATATCGGTTCCACGGCCGGCCATGTTCGTTGAAATCGTAACCGACCCCTTTTGGCCTGCCATGGCAATAATCTCGGCTTCCTTTTCATGGTTTTTGGCATTCAGGACAGTATGCGGGATTCCTCTTTTGGCAAGTGCTTTGCTCAGCTGTTCGGAAACGTCGATTGAAATTGTTCCCACCAGTGCGGGTTGTCCTTTTTGGTGCAACGCCGCTATCTCGTCCATAACTGCGTCATATTTTTCCTTTTTGGTCTTGTAGATCACATCCGCATAATCGTCTCGAACCATCGGCTTATTGGTGGGAATAACCGCTACGTCCAAATTATATATTTTCTTGAATTCGGCTGCTTCCGTATCCGCTGTCCCGGTCATGCCTGCGAGCTTTTGATACATTCTAAAGTAATTTTGGAAGGTAATGGTCGCCAGGGTCTGGTTTTCATTTTCAATTTTAACACTTTCTTTTGCTTCAAGGGCCTGATGCAGCCCTTCGCTGTAGCGGCGCCCCGGCATCAGGCGGCCGGTGAACTCGTCGACGATGATCACCTCGCCATTTTTAACGATATAATCAACGTCCCGCTTAAAAAGTGCATGGGCTTTTAGGGCCTGATTAATATGGTGCAGCAGTTCGATATACTTGGGGTCATACAGGTTGTTAACGGATAGGACCTTTTCGGCCTTGGCCACCCCTTGTTCGGTCAAGACAGCGGTTCGCGCTTTTTCATCAATGGTGAAATCCGTGTCCCGAACCAGGCGCGGTATAATACCGTTAACCTGATAATAAAGCGTGGTAGACTTTTCAGCCGGTCCGGAAATGATCAATGGCGTCCGGGCTTCATCGATCAAAATACTGTCCACTTCGTCCACAATGGCATAGTGGAGTTCAGGTTGAACGAGGGAGTCACTGTAAAACTTCATGTTGTCCCGGAGATAATCAAAACCGAACTCGTTGTTGGTGCCGTATGTAATGTCGGCACCATAGGCCGCTTTGCGGGCCGGGTCGTCAAGTCCATGCACGATCGTACCGACGGAAAGCCCCAGAAACTTATAAATATGCCCCATCCATTCGGTATCTCGTTTTGCCAGATAGTCATTTACGGTAATAATATGGACACCCTTGCCGGTCAGCGCATTCAGATAAGCGGGAAGTGTCGCCGCCAGGGTTTTTCCCTCACCGGTTTTCATTTCAGCAATTTTTCCCTGATGCAAAACCAGTCCACCGATGAGTTGAACGTCAAAATGCCGCATTTTCAGGGTACGAACCGAAGCCTCACGGACCGCTGCAAAGGCTTCCGGCAGCAGTTCGTCAAGGTTCTCCCCCGCTGCATAGCGCGCCTTCAACAATTGGGTTTGGGACCCTAGTTCCGAATCGCTGAGCGCCTGCATTTTTGATTCCAGCGTGTTTATTATTTCAACAATCGGCGCTAGCTTTTTGAGTTCGCGCTCGTTCTTACTTCCAAAAACTTTAGTTAAGAAATTAAACATCATCGATGGCCTGTTCCTTGCATTATGGATGTCTTCCGGATGAATATAAAGTTATTATAACGAATTGTCTTTTAAAGCGAAAGCAAAAATTTGTTGCCGACGCTGACCTTCTGTTTTTTGGAGATTACGGGATGGCCTGAAACAATTGATAAAAAAAAGGAGGTGGAGGAAATTTCGGTTTCCGAACTGCTGCGTCGGTCCGGTTTCTGTGTCGAAAACGCTTCTCCCAACAGCAGGTAGCTGATTAAAGGAACCCTAATCAATGATATATTTTTCAGGGTTAACTGGCAATCCGTTCAGAAGCACCTCGTAATGAACATGCGACCCGGTGGTTCGACCGGAGTTGCCAACAAGAGCGATCTCATCACCGCGGGTAATTTTTTCACCGGGTTTTTTCAATGCTTTGTCTATATGTCCGTATTGCGTCGATATACCATGACCATGATCCAGCACGACAACTTTTCCGAGCATCCCCTTTAATCCGACAAATGTTACCACACCGTCGGCGGTTGCGATGATCGGTGATTTTTTAAGGGCAGCGATATCCAGGCCTTTATGAAATTCGCGCCTGCCGGTAAAAGGAGACGACCGGTATCCGAAACGGGATGTTACCCAGCCGTTAACCGGGCTGATGGCCGGTGTAGAGGCCAGGAGATTGCGCTGGTCGTCCAGAAATTTCAGCAGTGATTCAAACCCGTCCTTTTGACTGACAGATGCGACATTCAGCTGTTCGACCTGTTCGTGCATATCCCGCAGCAGTCTGTTGTGTTTGCTTTCAAGTTCAATGTTGGGATTTAAGTCTTCGGGGATTGAACCGCCAACACCAAACAAGCCATCCTGGCCGGAAGTTTTTTCAATGTTGGCGATAATGCGGATCTTTTTTTCAAAACGATTTAAATCGATTAATTTTGTTTTCAGGATATTGATTTCATTAGCAAAATTCTGGATCTGCTGACGCTGGTTGACGATTTCATCTTCCTGGATGTCAATTTTACTTTTCAGCCGCGAGGTGCTCGGCAGCAATTTTTTCAAGGTATAATAATCGTAGACAACATACCCGGAGGCAACCAGCGCAAACATCAGCACAAGGCTTAAAACCTTGAGCGCTCCTTTAGACATCGTGAGCCGTTTTATGGGAGAACCGGTCGTGCTTAAAATAAAAAATGATATTTTCTTATCCATAAAAAAACAGTTCCCGATTTTTTGGTCTGTTACCCCGTTTATGATAAGTGAAATATCTGTTAATGTTAACAGATATCGGTTTCCGTTTTATTGTCGACGGATAAAAAATTGTCATATAGCTATAGATATTATCATAAAGGCGGCAAGCCTGTCAATACGTCTTACTGTTTTTCAATATAAAACAGGGGAAGCGTCCTGCTTCCCCTGTATCTGGTATGGGGTCCCCGAATATCAGGCGATACCCAGTTTGAATTTTAAAGACTTTAATGTGTTTTTCATCAGCATGGTAATGGTCATGGGACCCACTCCGCCCGGCACCGGCGTAATGGAACCGGCGATTTCCTTGGCAGCTTCGAAATCAACGTCGCCTTTTAAGATGGCAATTTTTTTCCCGGTTTTTTCGCTGATTTTTTCACCGACCCGGTTTACCCCGACGTCGATTACACAGGAACCCGGTTTGATCCATTCCGGTTTTACAAGGTCCGGTACTCCGGCGGCAACAATCAAAATGTCCGCCCGCTTGCAGTGTGCGGCAAGATCTTTTGTGGCGGTATGCACCACCGTCACGGTGCTGTTGGCCCCCGGTCCTTTTTGAAACATCATGTTGGCGATGGGCTTGCCCACAATGTTTGAGCGTCCCACAACAACGACCTCCGCGCCACTTGTCTCGACTCCGGCACGGACAATCATCTCCTGTATGCCGGCCGGCGTACATGGCGGATATTTGACTTCAGAGCCGCCGATCATCAACCGGCCGACATTGACGGGGTGAAACCCATCCACGTCCTTGTCCGGATCAATGGCGTTGAGTACTTTTTTTTCATCAACATGCTTGGGCAGCGGCAGCTGGACCAGGATGCCGTTGATGGAATCGTCCTTATTATATTTGTCGATAAGGGCCAAAAGATTCTTCTCCGGCAATGTGTCCGGTTGATTGTCTTGAACTTCCTTAAATCCAAGACGCTCAGCGGTTTGAATCTTGAGCGTTACATACGAAATCGAAGCCGGGTTCTGACCCACCAGGATGGTAACCAGGCCCGGTACGACACCATGCTTTTTCTTGATCTGAGCCACTTCCTCGGTGATCTCTGCAAGAATCTGTTCACGTATTTCTGTTCCCTTGATTAGCTTTGCCGACATTTGAAATCTCCTTTCTTTTGGATGAATTTAGACCGATACAGCGATCTTTATTTTTCGATATATGCCTGCTTCCAAATACTTCTAATTTAACAAACTCCTGCTGTCAAGAATGGGACTCCTAAATGGGATAGGGGGTCTGGATCAGTCCGGTAGTTTCAGCAAGCCCCAGCATGATATTCATATTCTGAACGGCCTGCCCGGCTGCGCCTTTCACCAGATTGTCGATTGCCGAGATCAAGACCAAGCGATTATTTCTTTCATCGATGCGAAAACCGATATCACAATAATTGGTCCCGCGCACATGCAGGGTGTCCGGCAAACCGTTGTAAGGGCAAAGCCTTACAAAGGGTCGACCAAAATAAAATTTGGAAATACAGTTGCGGACATCTTCCGCACTGATTCCCGGCTTGAGTTCCGCATAGATGGTCGTCAGCATCCCGCGTGTCATGGGCACCAGATGCGGGACGAATGTCAACTGAACAGGGCTTCCGGATTCACGGCTAAGCACCGCTTCCATCTCCGGACAATGTCGATGTTCAGCGACTTTATACGCCTTGAAAGATTCATTCGCCTCGCAAAAATGCGTCGTTATGGACGGTGACCGACCGGCGCCGCTGACCCCTGACTTTGAATCTACGACAATGGATGACCCTGCCAGCAGACCAGCCTTTAATAAGGGCATCAGGGGCAAAATCACACTGGTTGGATAGCACCCGGGATTTCCCACCAGATCCGCCTTTTGGATTTGATCGTAGTACACTTCGCATAGTCCGTAAACGGCCTTGTCAAGCAATTGCCCGGCGCTATGGTGCTGATAAACCGATTCATATACGGAGACGTCCTTGAATCTGAAATCAGCCGATAAATCGATCACCTTCTTGCCCCGGTCCAACAGTCCGGGAACGATCGCCATGGGTATTTTGTGGGGAAGCGCGATAAATATAACATCTGATTTTTCACACAGCCTATCCGTGGACAATTCCTCACACACTAAATTCACAAAACCGGTCATTGACGGATAAGCACGGTCAAACGCCTTGCCGGCGAACTGACGCGATGTGACGATGGTAATCTCAGCCTCAGGATGCGCCGAAAGAATCCGCACAAGCTCCGCACCGGCATATCCGGTTGCGCCAACGACACCCACCCGATTCATAATCACTTCCTCCTGTTTATCGGTCTGTTGAAGCCTACGTAAAAGTCCCCTTTTGCTCATTTTCAGCCTCAGGTTCAAATGACCTATCAGAGCTGGTTTTGCTTTTCAAGCAGAATCGCTCTAAATATTTTCTTGGAAACAAGCCGCCTTAATGTTACAGAGACCCTTCAAAATGATGGCTATTTTTTAAAACGCCTGCACTTAACATAAGAATGTGAACAGATGAATTCAGAAAATAAGTCTTCCCACAAAAAACTGGTTGCCGACTGGCAGACCCTTATCAGAACCTTTATCCGCCCTGAAAGCGACAGTTCCAAACTTGCTTTGCTAAAATATATGGAGCAGATTCTTTTCGGGCTTCACGACTTTTTAAAAGAACATGTAGGCATCACCGAAGCAGTGGGGCTAAAGGAGCTTTCCGACAGGTTTAAAAACTCGCTGATAGCCGAAACGCCTGAAAAGAATCTTGAACATGTTATCAAGGACCTCATTGAAGATATTGCACCGCATGCCGTAAATGTCGCTTCTCCCTATTTCATCGGTCATATGACTTCCGCGATTCCTTTTTTTATGGTTCATCTGAAAACCATCGTTGCAGCCCTGAATCAAAATGTCGTAAAACTGGAAACATCAAAAGTCGTTTCCATCATTGAAAAACAGGTGATGGCCAAAATCCATCGCCTGATCTATCGTAAGCGTGAAAGCTTCTACGACGAACATGTACAGAATACCCGCACCGCTTTGGGCAGTTTTGCAGAAGATGGCACACTGGCAAACATAACGGCCTTGTGGGTCGCCAGAAACAACCTCTTTTCTCCCAAAGATGGGTTTGCCGGAGTTGAAAAAGACGGCATCCAGGCCGCCTATCATGCTTACGGCGTCGAGCGCTGCGTCATTCTGGTGTCCCAACTGGGGCATTATTCCCTGCAAAAAGCCGCTGGCGTCTTGGGTATCGGCAACCGCAACGTCATCGCAATCAAAGTGGATAAAGAAAATCGAATGGACATTGACCGCCTCGTAAAGACAATCAATGCCATTAAAACCAATGAAACCAAAACCAGAATTCTCGCAATCGTCGGGATTGCCGGCACCACTGAAACCGGGAACATTGATCCCCTGTCCAGACTGAGTCAGATTTGCTCGGAAAACCGGATTCATTTCCACGTAGATGCGGCCTGGGGCGGCCCCACACTGATGTCTCGGCAATACGGCCATCTCCTCAGCGGCATTGAAATGGCTGATTCCGTCACCATCGACGGTCACAAACAGTTTTACATGCCCATGAGTGCGGGAATGGTCATTTTTAAAGATCCGACCGCCTTGGATAGCATCGTCTACCATGCCAATTATGTCAATCGGCCCGGTTCCGTAGACCTGGGGATCAAATCGATTTCAGGTTCACGTGAAGCCAATTCGCTCATTTTGGATGCGGCCCTGAAAATAATGGGAAGCCAGGGATATGCCCTGCTGATTGAGCACGGCATTGAAACCGCTCGTGCCTTTGCCGATGAGATCCGGTCCCGGCCCGACTTTGAGCTGGTCACCGCACCGGTTTTAAATATCCTGACCTATCGCGTCTTTCCGTTTCCCATGAAATCGCAGTTCTCTCAGGAAAATCCGCTCAAGAAAAAAGAGATTATTGCCAAGTTAAATAAAATCAACCGGACGGTTCAACGCCTGCAGCGTGAAGCCGGAAAGAGTTTTGTTTCCCGGACCACGCTTAAATTCGACGGTTCGCACGAGGAAGAAATGGTGGTGCTCCGCTGTGTCATCATGAACCCGTTGACGACCCTTGCGACCCTGGGTGAAATTCTCGATGAACAGGAAGAAATATATCGAACGACCTTTCTGGATGGGATGCTATCCATGTAATGATCGGTCAAGGACCTTTAACGATGCTTCCATCATGATTTCTGCCAGGGTCGGATGCGCGTGGATCGTTGCGGCCAATTCATTCACAGTGGCCTTCATTTGCAGCGCCAGTGTCGCTTCGGCGATCAGTTCGGTTGCCCGGGGGCCTACTATATGAACCCCCAACAACCCGCCGCTGCCCCGTTCGGAAATTATTTTTACTTCCCCGACAATATCTCCCATCACCTGGGCTTTGCCGATAACCCGAAAGAGGATTCGGTCGGCCCGATAATCACACCCCTGCTCGCCGGCCTGGGCTTCCGTTAATCCGACATCGGCAACCTCCGGCATGGTGAAAATCGCTGATGGAACAACCCCGTAATTCATCCTGTGATTCTCCCCCATGGCATTTTCAGCAGCGATCAGTCCCTCCGCTGAAGCGACATGGGCCAGCATGACCTTTTCAGGACCGAGTACATCACCGATGGCATAGACGCCTGATGCACGGGTCTGCATCTTTTCATCTGCCAGGATCCATCCCTTGGCGTCCTTTTCAACGGGGAGAGTTTCAAGTCCGATCTCATTTGTAAGGGGACCTCTCCCGATGCATACCAAAATTTTTTTTGCTTCAATTTGAAGTTTTTCAGATTCGCCGGATTCTTTTGCTTCACCATAGGGAATGAGCTGCACACATAAATCATCCGGGTATTCTTCAATATTTTCGACCGTATACCCCAGCAGAAATTCGATTTTCTGTTTTTTCATCTCGCGCTGCAAAACCTTGGAACAGTCTGCATCCACCGAAGGCAGCGGCAAAAGTCGCGACATGGCTTCAACTACGGTTACCCGGGCGCCCAGTGCTGAAAAAATGCCGGCGAATTCACATCCGATCACACCGCCGCCGATAATCAGGATGGATTCCGGAACCTGATCCAGCTGGAGGGCTTCGTTGCTTGAAATAATACGATTTCCATCAAAAGGCAGGGCCGGAATCCCGATAGGGCGGGTTCCCGGGGCTAATATCAACTTATCCCATAAAATATCAACCGGTTGACCGTTTTTGGGTGCTACCTTCAGCTTCTGTGGTGCAGTTATAACCCCCTGTCCTTCGACATACCTGATGTGATGGTGTTTAAAAAGATTCCGGATTCCATTTGCCTGGCCCTGGATGACATTTTTCTTTCTTTCCATCAACGCCCGCATATTCGGCCTGACCGGACCCTGGATGTCGATTCCGAATTCTCCGGCCCGCCTGATATTATAGAACAGTTCAGCGGTGGTCTTCATGACCTTGGAGGGGATGCAGCCCCAGTTTAAACAGGTCCCGCCGACGCGCTCACGCTCCACTACGGTAACGTCGGCGCCCAACTGGGCTGCGCGGACAGCAGCGACATATCCCCCCGGACCGGCCCCGATAATTGCAATTTTGGTCTTCATTTCAGCTCCCCATGGAATTCAGCCTTGATCTTGATTAACAATACGATTATATATACATAATAATAAATTGAGAATTCATCAAATGATATCTCCTTATTCATATTAAAATCGAAAGGATCGTTATGAAAGAAATCAGCGAGTTAAACTTTCCCGATGACCTTCGCTACGCCCAGGACCATGAATGGGTCAAAGTCAAGGACCATACCGCAACCCTCGGGATCAGCGATTATGCCCAGGACCAGCTGGGGGATATTGTTTATGTTGAACTCCCGGCAGTTGGTAAAAAATTGCCGAAAGGCGCTGAATTCGGCGTTGTCGAATCCGTCAAAGCGGTTTCCGAACTGTATATGCCCATTGGCGGTGAGATTATTTCCGTCAATACCGCCATCGAAGACACCCCCGAGCAGGTCAACACGGCGCCTTACGGTGACGGCTGGATGATAGAGATTAAAATTGAAAACCCGTCCGAAATTGATTCACTGCTGACAAAGGACGCCTACTTAAACATGCTGAAAGGATAAACCGGATGCGTTATTTACCCCATACGCCGGAAGACATCGCTTCAATGCTTGCGGTCGCGGGGGTGGGCAGCCTGGAAGAACTTTTCGGGTCAATTCCCGCTGACTGTCGGCGCACCGCTGAACTTCAGCTACCCCAGCCCCTGACGGAGTGGGAACTGAGAGATCACTTAAAAGAGTTGTCCCGGCGCATGGCCGTCGATCCTGAATATACCCTGTTCCTGGGGGCCGGCAGTTACGACCACCATATCCCCGCCGCCATCCCCTATCTGCTGAGCCGCTCGGAGTTTGTAACTTCCTATACCCCGTACCAGCCTGAGATGTCCCAGGGGACGCTCCAGGCAATCTATGAATATCAGACCCTGACGGCGCGTCTGCTGGGAATCGAGGTGGCAAACGCTTCCTTGTATGACGGCGCCTCCGCACTGGCGGAAGGACTGTTGATGGCGATTCGCATCACACGTCGAAACCGTGTGGCCGTCTCAAAATCAATCCATCCTTTTTTTCGTCAGGTGGTCAGGACTTATTTCAAACCGACCGGGTATGAACTGTCGGAAATCCCTTATGACGCGACCGGACGGACGGATATTGCGGCGCTTGAACCCATGGAAGATCTTGCCGCAATTGCCGTACAGACCCCCAATTTTTTTGGATGCATCGAAGATCTGAAAATTTTTGCCGAGCGGGCCCGGGAGAAACAAGCCCTGTTGGTGGCAGCCTTTACCGAACCCCTTGCTTTCGGGCTTTATAAAAACCCCGGCAGCCAGGGGGCGGATATCGTTTGCGGTGAAGGCCAGAGTCTCGGGCTGCCGCGATCTTTCGGCGGCCCTGCTTTGGGGATGCTGGCGAGCCGAATGAAATACGTGCGCAGCATGCCCGGACGCCTGGTGGGTAAAGCCACTGATCAAAACGGAAAAGACGGATTCGTCTTGACCCTTTCCACCCGGGAGCAGCATATCCGCAGGGAAAAAGCGACGTCCAACATTTGTACCAACAACAGTCTGTGTGCCCTGAATGCCGCCATGTTCATGGCCACCCTGGGGGGGACCGGCATGCGTAAACTGGCCCGCTTAAATTATGACACCTCTGAGTATCTCAAGAAAGCGCTTTGCCGGACCGGATTTCAGACCGTTTTTGCAGGCCCCACTTTTAATGAATTTGTGGTCAAAGCACCGGAGGGTTTCTCGTCGACCTATGAACGGCTGTTGTCGCAAAAAATCGTCGCCGGTCTGGCGCTTGAACCCTTTTATCCAGAACTGCGCAACCATTTTCTCATGTGCGCAACCGAGACACGGACACGCCGGGAAATCGACCGACTGATAGAAGAGGTTTCAGCATGAACGAGCCCATGGGAACGACCGGACTGATCCTGAATGAACCCCTCCTTTGGGAAAAAGGTAAAAAAGGAAGAATCGGATACTCGTTACTGCGATCTGATATTGAAAAGAGCGCCATTGACAAAACACTCTTGGGAGAAGGACCGGATTTTCCCGACCTCAGCGAAATTGATGTGGTCCGCCATTATACCCGCCTGTCCCAATGGAATTTCGGGGTTGATACCGGCATGTATCCCCTGGGTTCATGCACCATGAAGTACAATCCCAAAGTCCATGAAAAGCTGGCGGGGTTGATCGGTTTTGCAAATGCCCATCCGCTGCTGCCGGCGCAACTGGTTCAAGGCGCCCTTCAACTCATGTCTGAACTCCAGGATTTCTTGGCGGAAATTACCGGCCTGGACGCCGTCTCTCTCCAGCCTGCGGCTGGCGCCCAGGGTGAGCTGGCCGGCATGCTGATGCTGGTTGCCTACCACAACAGCCAGGGTCGGCCCCGTTCGAAAATTCTGGTCCCGGATACCGCCCATGGCACCAATCCGGCCAGCGCGGCACTGTGCGGTTATAGGCCGATCCCCGTCAGCTCCAATGACCAGGGGATTCTTTCCCCCGGTCAGATATCGGAACTGATGGATGATGACACCGCCGGCATTATGATCACCAACCCGAACACCCTGGGTCTGTTTGAAGAAAACATCAAAGCCATTGCGCAAATTGTCCATGCCAAAGGCGGTCAAGTGTATTGTGACGGGGCCAATCTGAATGCTGTCATGGGTATGGTGCACATGGGCGACCTGGGCGTGGATGTGATGCATTTAAATCTGCACAAGACCTTCTCAACACCCCATGGCGGCGGCGGTCCCGGTTCCGGACCGGTTTGCGTGAAAAGCCATCTGGCGCCATTTCTGCCCATACCGCGAATTGTCAAAACAGCCGTCGGATACGACCTGTCGGATGATTTTCCGGACACCATTGGAAAACTGCATGCCTTTTGGGGCAATTTCGGCGTCATGCTTAAGGCTTACTGCTATATCCTGAGCATGGGCCCGGAATTTTTAAAAAAAGCCAGCCAGCTGGCGGTATTAAATGCCAATTACGTCAAAGAATCCTTAAGGGGCGTGTTTCATCTGGCCTATGACAAGCCCTGCATGCATGAATGTGTTTTCTCGGATAAGCTGCAGAAAAACCAGGGCATAACCACATTGGACATCGCCAAACGGTTGATGGATTATGGGTTTCATCCCCCCACGATCTATTTTCCGCTGGTTGTTAGCGGCGCCTTTATGATCGAACCCACCGAGACAGAGTCTCTTGAGAATATAAATGAATTTATCAACGCCTGCAAATCCATCGCATCAGAAGCAATCGACAACCCTGAAATCCTGAAACAGGCGCCGGTACGCTGCAAGTTAAAACGCCTGGACGAAGCAACCGCAGCGCGGCGGCCCTGTCTGAGCGACTAGAAAGGTCCCGGAATGAACACCGCGACATCCCCTCCCTGTCTTTCCAGCGGATCCCGGTCCAGATGCTATTGTGTCAGCTTGCCGCTGACGGATTATCAACAGGTTTGGCATTTACAGAAAGAACTGGTGGCGGCCCGAAAAGACAAAATTATCGATGCCGACACGGTTTTGATTCTGGAACATCCCGCTGTTTTCACATTCGGCCGCAGGGGCGGGATCGAAAATCTAACGGTCTCCCAAACGTTTCTTGAAGAAACCGGGATCGGGCTGATCCAGGTGGAACGAGGCGGCAGCATCACCTTTCACGGCCCCGGACAAGTCGTTGTCTACCTGATCATGGATATACAGGCGGCCGGCATCAGCGTAACGGGCTACGTAACCCGTCTGGAAGAAATTATGCTGCAGACGGCAGCGGACTGGGGTGTCGCCGCCCGTCGTCACCCCCTGAACCGCGGCATCTGGGTTGATCTAAAAAAAATGGGGAGTGTCGGTATTGCCGTCCGACATGGCATCACGTTTCATGGAATGGCCCTGAACGTCGATCTGTCCCTGGATCCATTCAGCTGGATCCATCCCTGCGGTCTAAAGGGGATACGGGTGACTTCCCTGGCAAAAGAATCCGGACAAGCCGTTTCCATCAGCAAGGTGCGAGCAGCCCTTAAACGACACATAGAAAGTGTCTTTGGCGTGCGGCTGGAAACCATCGACCTGCCGGTGCTGCAGGAGCGCTTATGCAAAGCCGCGGCAGCTTGAGGGCATCCTGATGAAAACACATCCCATTTTACCTAAACCTGCATGGTTGCGGCAGCGGTTGCCCGCCAACGCCGGATATGAAACAGTTCGGACGTTGATTAAAGACAGGCATCTTTATACGGTCTGCCAGGAAGCGCAATGCCCCAATCGGTGGGAATGCTATTCCAAACAAACCGCTACGTTTTTGATACTGGGGCCCGGCTGCACCCGCGACTGTCGATTTTGCGCTGTTAATGCCCGACCGCAGCCGCCGGATCCGTCCGAACCCACCAGAGTTGCTGAAACCATCGCGCAACTGAAACTGAAATATGCGGTGATTACATCGGTTACCCGGGATGACCTGGCGGATGGCGGCGCCGGTTATTTTGCACAAACCATTTCCGCCGTCCGCAACAAAACCCAGGGCATATTGATTGAAGTCTTAATCCCGGATTTCGGGGGTAACACGGCGGCGCTCCAAACGGTTATCGATGCACGACCGGACGTCATCAACCATAATATCGAAACGGTCTCCCGGCTCTATCCGGTTGTTCGGCCCCAGGCAAACTACCGCCGTTCGCTCCATCTGCTCCTGGCGGTAAAGACATACAGCAGTTGTATTCCCACCAAATCCGGCATGATGCTCGGCCTGGGAGAAACAGGGGATGAAATCCTGCAATCCCTGCAGGACCTGCGGGACAGTTCCTGCGACATCCTTACCCTCGGGCAGTACCTGCAGCCGACCCGGGCGCACCTGCCGGTTGAACGGTATATAACACCGGCTGAATTCAGCCGGTTAAAATCAGCAGCACTGCAGATGGGATTCAGCACCGTTGCCAGCGGTCCATTTGTCAGAAGTTCCTATCATGCCGGCGAGCTCTATGGTGATTGTCAAGTAAAATAATCGGGGAACTCGGTTTTTGCCCTGAAAACCAGATATCAATAAAGGAGGGATGTTTTGAAAAAATATATGATTCTTTTCACGGTGGGGAAAAACCGGCCCGGCATCGTCAACGATGTATCGACGCTTCTTTTTCAACACGGCGCCAATATTGAAGACAGCCGCATGGCCGCACTGGGGGGGTGCTTCTCTATTATGACCCTTTTTTCTGCTTTGCCCCGGGACCTTGAAACAATCAAGGAAGCGATTCCCGGTCTGCAGCAGGTGGGGCTGGAATCATTTCTGTATGAGGCCGACGATCCGGGCAGTAAACAGCCCAAGCCCTCGCTCCCGCTTTACGTGGAAGCCCGGGCGATCGATCATCCCGGAATTGTAAAGCGGGTCGTCCATATCCTGCATCAGCACAACGTCAATATTCAGTCGCTGAAAACAGACGTGAACCGGGCCCCCCTTATCCGGTGCGCCCCTTTTGGAACTTTCCCTGGAAGCCGACGTTCCGGCGGATGCATCCATCGCAGGGATTAAGAAAAATCTCAACGATCTTGCCGTGGAAATGAACCTTGATTTAAGTTTTATCAGGAACCCTGTCTGAAAGGAGTACTTTTCAAGATCCTCATTTTTGTTTAATATCCGCAACCATCTCTTTCATGATCGTGACAACATTTTTTCCCCTTTTACGGGCGATGCGGTGGGCTTCTGCTACGATTTGGGCCGCCTTGTTCTGAAGTATTTCAGCGGATGGAACCGGCTGGTTGCTGCGTTGATACTGCCACTCGAGAAAGCGTATCGCCAGGCGCTCTTCCTGTTGTCTGATGAATCCCATTTACAGTTTTTTTACCTTCAGCATCTTGGTTGTCCCTGCCGCCCAGATCGGGTATCCGGCCGTAATGATGATCAAATCACCTTTGGTCACATTGCCGGTATGAAGCGCTGACTGGGCCGCCTTCTCAATCATCTCGTCCGTGTCCTTGGGGTCCGGAACGAAACTGGGCAGGCATCCCCAGTAGAGCGCCAGTCGCCTGACCGTTGACTTATCCGGTGACAGGGCGATAATTTTGGTTTTGGGCCTGAATCGCGAAATCTGTTTTGCGGTAAATCCGGAGCGGGTGGTGGGTACAATCGCTTTGACCTCCAGATGGTCCGCCAGGACGCAGGACACGTAGGCAACGGAGTCCGGAATTTTTTTGGCCGGCATTATTTTCAGGTAGCGGTCGTGGGGATAAATTTTTTCAGCGTTTTCAGCGATGCGCGCCATGTATCGAACCGCTTCCACCGGAAAATCACCGCTGGCCGTTTCTTCGGATAGCATGACTGCATCAGCCCCGTCCAGAACACCGTTGGCCACATCGGTAGCTTCCGCCCGTGTCGGTCTCGGAGAATGAACCATGGACCGCAGCATCTGGGTGGCGATGATTACCGGCTTACCTGCCTTGTTGGCCTTTTTAACCAGTATCTTCTGAATCCCCGGTATGTTTTCAATATCAATTTCCACCCCCAGATCCCCCCGGGCAACCATGATGCCGTCTGAAACCCCAATGATTTCATCAATATTATTAATGGCTTCATGTTTTTCAATTTTTGCGATGACGGGGGTGTCCTTCCCGGCTGCTGCAATGATATCTTTGACCCGTTGAATGTCCGCTGCATTTCGGACAAATGAAAGCCCCACATAATCCACCCCATGGGCAAGCCCGAAATCAAGGTCCGTCTTATCCTTTTCGGTCAGAGCTTGCGCCTTTAGGGTTCTCATGGGAAGGTTAATCCCTTTGTGTGATGTCAAGAGGCCCCCGATAATGACGTCACAGTAGATGTTGGTCGGGTCGGTTTGTTTCACTACCATTTCCATCATCCCGTCGGCCAGCAGGATCCGATCATTGGGTTGGACCTCAGCAGGCAGGTCGGCGTAAGAAACCGACGCCCGGGTTTCATCCCCCTCAACCGGTTCACTGGTTAAAATATACGTCTGACCTGTTTTAAGTTCCACACCGGGCTCGCGAACGCTGCCCACCCTGATTTTGGGTCCGCAAAGATCCTGCAGGATGGCGACCGGCTTTCCGACTTCTTCTGATACTTCACGGACAATACGTATCATTTCAAGATGTTCACTGTGGGTGCCATGTGAAAAGTTTTGTCGGGCGACGTTCATACCGCCCAAAATCATCTGCTTGATGATTTCCCGCGATCCGCTCGCCGGCCCGATGGTGCAAACAATTTTTGTTTTCGGCATAATTCCTCTCATATAAAAAACAGTTGTTACCGAATATCAGACCTGGATTTAAACATCAATTAAATCTTTTGACACCTCTCGCAAACATGGGTGCTCCGCTGACCGACAATGATCCGTTTGATTACCATTCGGCACCGCGGGCAGGCCAGTCCGTTACGGCGAAAAACCTTCAACTGCTCACGGTTGCGCCCCGTATGGCCGGTAATGGAAAAAAAATTGGTTTGACCGCTTCCCAGTGTGGTCCCCAGGTTTTTGAGCCCCCTGCGCAATACTTTCCGGATGGTATGATAAAGGGATTTGGCCTCACGGGCGTCCAGTTCAGCAGCTATTTTTTGGGGATGAATACCTGCGTCCCACAGCGCTTCATCCACATAAATATTCCCCAGCCCGGCAATAAATGACTGGTCCAGCAGCAACGGTTTAATCATGCGGCCTCGGTTTCTCAGCATATCAACGAATCCAGCCGCACGAAAAGACGGATCCAGCGGCTCCGGTCCCAGGCGCCCCAATATCGGATTTGCATCCTTTACCAGGTAAAAGCGGCCGAATTTTCGGGTATCGTGAAACCGCATCTGTCTGTCCTTAAAATTCAGGATGACATGTTCATGCTTTAGACGGGGCAACCCGGTTGTTTTGATCAACAGCCGGCCGGACATGCGCAGGTGTATGAGCAGGTGTCCGCCATTGCGAAAATCGAAAACGATGAATTTTCCCCGCCGCCGAATCGCGGCAATCGTCAGCCCTTTTATCCTTTTCTGAAAGGCTGCGGCGGAGAGTCCGTAAATGGTTTTGGGCCAGAAAATATCTGCGCGGGTGATAACCGCGCCCTCGAATCCGGCCGCTTTTAAATCGGCAACAACCGTTTGAACTTCAGGCAGCTCCGGCATACAAAATCCTTACTGATATTTATTAAAATCAACGCTCCGGTATCTTAAGTCCCACTGCAAACACCGCACCCAGCACGCAGCAGATAATCATCAGCCAATAGACATCCTGCCAGCCGCCGAAAAACCCCACGGCTGCCGCCATCACCGGCGGTCCTGCCAAACTGCCGCAGTTTATTCCCTGCACAACAACGCCGTTTGCCGTTGATAGTTGGGCCGGTGATTTTGCCTGGGCCGGCACCCCGGCCAGGACGGCTGCCGGAAGCAGGCCGCCGCCCAAGCTGAACAGAAAAGCCAGTGCAACCCGCCCTGTATCGGTGACATAACCGCCGAAGATGCCCGCAGCAGAAGTTGCCATCACACCGAAAGCGATTGCAATCAGTATCCACTCTTTCACGCCATGGCGCATGAGCCGGGCGGCGAAAAAGTTGCCGAACACATTTACAAATACCACAAGAGCCGAAGTGTAGGCCGCGGCCGCAGCCGACCATCCCAGGATTTCCGTCAAAATCGTCGGCAGCCAAGTCATCAGCGCAAAAAACAGCAACGCATAAATTGAAAAACAGACCGTCAGTAACCAGATGCCGCGGCTGGACAGAACCGATTTCAGGCAAAAGTCGGTCTCTTTTCCGCCGCGTTGCAGATTGTCCGGCCAGCGATGCCAGCGCATCGACCCCAGCAACGCCGCCAGATATAAAAGTAAGAGCATCACGTTCAGCAGCCACACCCCGCGCCAGTTCATGTGTTCCAGCAAAACCGGCGTAAGGGCCATTGCAAGGGCCATCCCCAGGGGCATGTAAATACCCCAAATACCCAGCGCCAGGCGGCGGTCCGCCGCCCTTGAAACCGCAACAACAAGGGCCGGCGCAGCCACTATCAAGCCGACAAACCCAATGCCTTCGATGAACCGGCTTGCAAACAGAAGGCCGGCGGTTGGTGCGAGTCCGCCCATTAAACTGCCCAATCCAAGCAAACCGACACACACGGCCAATACCAGTCGCGGGCCAATCCGGTCAGCCACCCGGCCGTCCTTGATTCCCAGAACAGCGCCGCAGCCGTTAAAAAGTGAGGCTACCCAACCCGCTGCAACCTGGCTGAGCCCCAGTTCCTGTCGCATCACGGACAGGACCGGCGGCACCTTGCCGACCTGGATGGCTGCTACAACACCGGCCGCAACGACAATGCCGATGATGCCCCAACGGGTATCGTTTGCGCTATCGGAGGGATCCGGATTCACGGCTCAGTTTATCCTTTTCAGTCGCAGTTGCCACGGCTGGATTGTGGCGCTTCCCCCTCCCGATAAAGTCACATACCTCCGGCAAAGCCGGAGGCTTGAATATGTGAACCGCTCAAAGCGGATTGATTATTGACCA